>CAZEON010000044.1:0-10435 GCA_964513975.1 uncultured Candidatus Peribacteria bacterium | reverse complement strand
AAGTCGCCAGCTGAAAGCTGGGGGAATTAACCCAACCCCGATTGAGACCTTAAAATTAGGATTTCTTTTTACATTTTACCTTTAACATTGGACATTACCCCCTACCCTCGATACTCCCAAAAGTATTCTCCAATTCGAATCTGATCTCCTGCGACCGCTCCCTTTTTTTCTAATTTTGTGAGCACATTCCATTTTTTCAGCACATCGTAAATTCTCTGACGCGCTTCTGGATTATCAACATCTGTTTGCCGTACCATTTGATCCAGTCTTGGATTTGAAACTGACCACCAGTTTTCTGTTCTCTCAATGAGAACCGCACGAGAATCAATATCATCGGTTTCGGCAGGGCGAAATTCCACCACGGTTGCCGTTTCTTCAACCTTTTCAACGATTTCCTTCTCCTCAATCGGGAGTTGCTTTTCAATCTCTCTCAGCAAGTCCTGCACCCCTTCGTGCGTCGCTGAAGATATTTTCCACGGACGAACTTTGTATTTCTTTTCAAATTCATCGATCAGAAATGTTTCCAATTCTTCATCTGTCAGATCAATTTTTGCAAAGACGGGTAGAAATGGCTTTTTCGCCAACTCTGGAGAAAACTCATCCAACTCTTTTCGGATAACATCGTAATCTTCCATTGGGTGATTGCTCGTTGCATCGATGAGATGGAGCACAAACCGCGCTCGTTCAATATGACGCAAGAACTGGTGCCCAAGTCCTTTTCCTTCACTTGCTCCAGAGATAAGCCCTGGAACATCAATGAAAACAATCTCTCGATCATCGACTTTGCAGACTCCTAAGTTTGGAACAAGCGTCGTAAAGTGATATTCCGCAATCTTTGGTTTTGCATTGGAAACAACAGAAATAAATGTGGACTTTCCCACACTCGGCAATCCGATAATCGCCACATCGGCAACCAATTTTAATTCTAAGTCGAGTTGTAATTTTTCTCCCACATCTCCTTTCTCTGCAAAGCTCGGAGCCTGACGCACGGAGCTGACAAATCCTGCATTTCCTTTTCCTCCGATTCCTCCTCGTGCCAAAATCACTTCCTGATCTTTCTCTGTGAGGTCTGCCAAGACATGTTGTGTGCGAACCTCTCGAATCTGTGTTCCGACCGGAACTTTGAGAACAAGCTTCTGCCCGCCTCTTCCTGTTTTATTATTTTGATCTCCCTTCACTCCATTCTCCGCTTGGAAATGTTTCGCCATACGAAAATCAGACAACGTGTGAATGTTGTCTACCGCTTGAAAGACGATGTTTCCGCCCTTTCCTCCATCACCTCCATCAGGACCTCCTTTAGGGATATATTTTTCTCTCCTGAAGCTGACACATCCGTCTCCTCCTTTTCCTGCTTCTACCGAAATTTTTGCTTCATCAACGAACATCACGGGCAGAGTACTGAGGAATGGGAAATTATCAATAAGAAACTGCTCTCCAATGGGGGTTTGGGGACGAGAAGTGTTTGAGCGCCAACGGGACTCGGCAACTTTGTGCTATGTCAATGAAAGCGAGTTTTTGTGTCCCCAAAAGTTTTTGGTTCTTTTTGATTACAAAAAGAACAGTCCTTCCGATATCCATGTTTGATAAAAGAAGGGATTCCTCCGCCTTGGTCAGAATGACAAAAGAAAGCTAATTATTTCGCTTTCTTTGCAATGGCAACTACCTTTTCAAACACCTTCGGGTATTCAACGGCAAGTTCAGCAAGATTTTTTCGATCAACGTCCATTTTGGCGTGAAGCCATTTGTTTTTCACTTCAGAGTATCGAAGTCCCATAGCTCGAAGAGTCCCCGAAATACGTATAATCCAAAGTCGTCGGAAATCTCGTTTTTTAACTTTTCGTCCAACGTATGCATGAAGCCCTGCTTTCATCACAGCTTGCTTTCCCATTTTAAATGTTGAACTTCGTTTTCCACGATATCCTTTTGTTAGTGCCCGAACTTTCTTATGTCGTGCGTGCGATGCCGGTCCTCCTGTAACGCGTACCATTATTTAGAGATATTAAGAAGTCGAGATAAAACCTTTCGGTGTCCTGCTGGAGCCTCAAGCCCAAGTCGACCAGATTTTTTCTGCTTTTTTGATTTAGAGCTGAGCAAGTGGTTCTTGCAAGATTTTTGGAACATGATTTTTCCTGATCCTGTAATCTTTACTCTTTTTTTGAGGCCGGAGTGAGTCTTTTGTTTCATTTTTGAGACTTTGATGGTTTGAGTACTGCGACGATTTGATGTCCTGCCGCTCTGGGGTTATTTTCGAGGGTTGAAATCTCCCCGAGTGATTTTATAAAGGCGTTAAGTTTCCCGAACGCGAGGTCTTTATGTGCTTTTTCTCGTCCGCGCATTGTGAGTACAATTCGAACGGGATGTCCTTTTTTCAAGAAATCTTCAGCATTTTTACGCTGTCTATCCGCGTCACCTACATCCATTCGAAAGGTGAGTCGAACCCCTTTCATCTCCTGTGCCTGTGTTGCTTTCTTGGCTTGTTGATCTCGCTTTTTGATAGCATAGAGCATCTTTCCATAATCAATCAGTTTGCACACGGGCGGATCTGCTTTGGGTGAGATTTCTACAAGGTCAACTTCTTTTTCACGGGCCATGCTGAGGGCTTGTTCAATCGTAACGACCCCAAGGGGTTCTCCCTGCTCATCAACGAGTCGAACTTCTTTGACACGAATTTCTTCGTTCGTTCGATGTTGTTTTTGCGGGACACGATGAAAACTACGTCTGCCTCTGCCTCGACCACCACGGTAGGAAATGCCTATGATAGAAAAATTAAGAATTGAAAAAAAGCGTCGCGATTGTAGGAAGAGCACCGTATTTGTCAAACTTTTTCAGGGAAAAACATCGCACCCGAAAGGTCATCCTGGCTTGCCCAGGATCGGACGAGTTAATAATATGCTCGAAAGCGTTAGCGCGATACCGAACACAGGTTATTCATTTCTCTCTGAACACAAAAGCTAAATTCAACCGATTCCGGTCAAGCCAGAATGACTGTGCTTTTTTGAAAATCTGAAATTCCCAAAATTGACAATCGAAAGGTGAAAATTCATAATTCGCTCAATAATTTATAAATCATGTTTACATACCCCATCTGGATTACCAATCTCAAAAACTACGAAACGTCTACTGGAGCCAACGCGCTTGAAATGGCGAAAATTCACGAAAAAGTTGCAAAGACAACCGGCAAATCTATCGGAATTGCGGTGAATGCCATTGATCTGTATCGCGTCGCAAAAGAAGTTTCTATTCCTGTGTTCGCACAACACGTTGATCCTATTGATTATGGGAAAGGAACCGGACACATTCTTCCGCAAGCGGTAAAGAAAGCTGGTGCCATTGGGACATTATTGAATCACTCAGAACGACGACTTGATATAGAGGTTTTGAAAGATAGTGCTGCCTGTGCTCAAAAAGCGAACTTGATGCGAATCGTATGTGCAGAAAATCCTGCGGAAATCGAAGAACTCTCAACACTCGATCCAGACTGTGTTGCCTTTGAGCCACCTGAGTTGATCGGATCAACAGGCGCTTCTGTTGCGAATTCAAAACCACAGTCAATCGCTGACTCCGTCGCTGTGTCTGGAGAAATTCCAGTCTTGGTAGGAGCAGGAATTAATTCTGTTGAAGATGTGAAGGTATCATTAAACCTTGGAGCCAAAGGATTCCTCGTCGCAACAGCGATAACAAAAGCTGAAGATCCCGAAAAAGCCCTCACAGAATTTGTGGAGGCGTTTTAGGAAGAAGAGTGATTAGTAAGAATAAAACCCTTTTTGAACAAGGGGTTTAAACCCCTTGTTCAAAAAGAATGGAGCGAAACTCCAGTTTTCTTGACAGTCACCTGCCCACAGGTGACGTCACCCGAAGGCAAATCATTCGTGATTGCTCATTTTTGATTTGCGATTTTTAAACTCGTCGACTCGTAGACTTGTTGACTTTTTAAAAAAACTCTTGACAATTCCCTCTCAAAGAGCAAAATCTCGCTGGAATTGATGATTTCTTATGAAATTGTCGATTTTTTTAAAGCTCCTTTTATTACTCACATACATGCAAAGTCACCTCCAAGCCGCCATTAATCAACTCTGTGCAGAGAAGAATCTCGATCCAGATACTGTTATCGAAGCAATCCAGAACGCTATTGCGATTGCCTACAAGAAAGATTTCGGAACAGCAGGATTACAAATTCAAGTGCACCTCGGAGATGATATTTCTGAAATGCGAATTTTTGAAGTGCGAACAGTGGTGAAAAAAGTGGAGGATGTTGAAATTGATATTACAGAAAAAGACGCGAAAAAGATTCGTCCTGATGTCAAAATTGGAGAATCTGTATTCGTTCCTGTTCCACCACATGAGGCATTCGGACGCATTGCCGCACAAACGGCGAAGCATGTGATTAGTCAAAAACTACAAGAGGCAGAGCGAGAAATGCTCTTCCAGAAATTTAAAGATCGAGAAGGAGAATTGCTCACAGCACGAGTGCAAAAGACAGATCGTGATTGTGCCTTGCTCGACATCGATGGAATTACAACAATGCTTTATTCACGGACACAAATCCCTGGAGAAAATTTCTTCACAGGACAACGAATTCGTGTGTATTTGGACAAAGTAGAACTCACACCAAAAGGACCTCAACTTCGAATTACACGAACCAGTCGAGAATTTATCGAGGCTTTATTTGAACAAGAGATCCCAGAAATGCGAGAAGGTGTGGTGTACGTTGCCAAGATGGCACGTGAACCAGGAGTGCGATGTAAAATCGCTGTGGAATCAGACGATCAATCAGTTGATCCCGTCGGAGCATTCGTAGGACAACGAGGATCACGAATTAATACCGTGATGGAAGAAGTCGGAGACGAACGACTTGATATTATTCAGAATTACGACGACCCAAAGAAATTGCTTATCGCGGCACTTGCTCCGGCAAAGATTGCGAAAGTTGAATTTTTCAAAGGCGAAAAGAAAGAAGATCGTGTGAAAATTTATGTACGAGAAGAAGAACGAGCGGTTGCTATTGGTCGAGGAGGACAAAATGTTCGACTCGCTGGGCACCTTATCGGAATGCAAGTAGACGTCATCACATTCGATGGACCAATCGAAGAAGACGAATCTGCAAAAGCACCCGTAACAAAAGACAAGAAAGTTGTGAAAGAAGTATCTGAGAAAGTTACCATCGATAAACTCGAAGGTGTTGAGGAAGATATTATTAAAACATTGATGGAACTCGGTCTCTCACAGGTGAAACAATTCGAAGGAATGAAAGCTAAAGACTTGGCTGAAATTGGAATTACTATCGAACAAGCTGAATCTGTTGTGAAGGCTGTGGCGAAGTTCTTGAAGAGATAAGAGAACAGTTTAAAAGTTAAAGAGTCTAAAAGTCGAAGAGCCAGAACGTTCTTCGCTTTTAGTTGTAGCCGCCCTCTTCTTCCCTCATTCCCGCGAAGGCGGGAACCCAGTCAATAAAATATTCCAATAAGAAACAATCGGAACTCTCTCCTACTGGGTTCCCCTGTCCAGGGGAATGAGGGGGAATTTTTAAATGAAAAAAACTATTAACTCTAAACTATTAACTGAATTTATTTCTACACCACAATCACCTCCCCCACTCTCACATCATGCCCCTCTTTCTACGAATATCCCATAAATAATATTCGGACCTATTCCAAGATATTTTTCAACTTCTTGACTTTGGAAAAAAAGGGTGTAGATTACTCGTAATGTTTTTGATTGCCACGGAATATATTTCTCGTTGCAATGAGGCAGGACAGTTCTTTCCGCTTATGGAATTTAAGGAGTCAGCAACAAGAATATATTCTGTATATTTTTCTTGCTGGCCCCATTGAAGAGGGTCGGTATAGAATCATATGTTATGTTTTAATGTATGTGGATTTATCACCCCTGAAGGATCAAATTTAAATAGCTCTTAACACAAAAGCGTAGAGCTAACAAAATTTGAATTCTTCTACTCCTGAACAAAAACCGCTGTGTTTACACAGCGAAGAATCCACAACCTCTCACGAGGCCGTTTCTCAGGAGTCTCCTCCCTAGTGGAGATGCTTATATTTAAGCCTTAGTATTAAAAACACTAAGGCTTATTTTTTCACACCACTATCATTTCTTCAACAACCTGATCATGCTCCTCAACAGGGATTTTTTCTATGACCGCAAACGAAGGAACCACCGCAATCGTGTGCCCCTTGAAGGTCGATAAAAACCGATCATAAAATCCCCCACCTCGCCCTAACCGCCGAAACTGTGAATCAATCGCTACCGCTGGAACAAATACGAGATCTGACTCCGGAGCGGATGAAGATGGACTCGGCTCCAAAATCTTCATGCTTCCTTTCTTCAATGCTTCCCAACTGGATGTATGAAACGTCATTTTCCCATTCTCAATGCGCGGAAAACAGAATGTCTTTGTATTAAAGATTGAACACATTTTTTGTACAAACTTTATTTCATCTTCCAGTGGCGCATAAACATACACCGTTCTTGCTTTTTTAAAGGATTCATTGTTTGCAATTCGTTCAAGTGCTTTTTTCGCGAGTGTTTCTTTCTCTTTTGTATTTATAACTTCCCAAAGTCCTGCAATGTGCTCACGCAGAAAAAACTTCCGTGCCCGCACGATATCTTTCTCGACTTGCGTGAATAAAGCATCGGCATTCTGGAACTGCTCAATATCCCGTTCTCGCTTCAGAACATCGATTTCCAGCTCTTTTCCGTATATATCCTCATCAACATCCAATAAATGAATTTCAATCGTAGAACTCGCTCCAAACGTCTTCCTTGGTCCGAAATGAAGCAGTCCATTTGATTTCTGTAAATTGAAGGAGGCACGGATGAAATACACCCCTTCTTCAAGTTCAGAAGGCATTTTTTCTATAGATAAATTCGCCGTCGCAATACCAAACTTCGCCCCTACTTGAACGCCGTGGATGACTGCTCCGCGAAATTTCATGGAATTTAATACTGAACTTCTACTTCATTACTTTCTGAAATATTTTTTTTTGTCTTCGGATTTTTTACAACCGCTCTGATAATATCTCCAACTTTAATTTCTGTTTGTTCTCGCACCGTAAAACCAAGTCCTTCTGTCCTAGAAGAAATCGTCACTTCAACGACTGCTTCCGTTACCTCACTCCATGAACGCATTGAAAATGGAAGACTCAAACTCTTCACTGTGGGAGATTTTTCATTGAGGATTCCCTCATATTTCCCTCCATCATTGTAAATTTTCTTCTCTTTAATCCGTTCAATCGTTACCTCTTCATTTATTCGCAAAGAATCAGATGGTGTTTCAACAAGTAAAGGCGCCACTGCAAGGAGTGAAAACAAAAGAGAAGTCATCATCGATTTCTATTATCGAGAAAAAAGCGTTGCCGTCCAGAAGATTTCCTCTGGAAAGACTTTTCTCGCGAAGGTAATATTTCGCACATTTGATTTCAAGAACTGCGTCATCACTGATCGCCATTGATTCTCGATGTCCGAAACGAGTTCCACCGCTGAGATGAACTTCGCAACATTGAAAAACCCGTAACTCCCTGATGGTGAGTATCGGAAGAGGATACTTTCTCGGAAGTCTGCATTGTTCGTGAGGCTAATATCGGTATTTGCGTGCGAAGCGAATACTGATTTCACCCCTGTCTCATGTGTCGAGAACACAAAGTATCCATCCAAAAATCCGTAGGAGAATTTTTTGTTTGAATCTGATGGATCTTGCGCCGTGAAGTAAAACTGTCCTCCTTCTTCTATTTTTTTAATCGGGATTTCTTTCTGATCGATCGCTGTCAATTCTTCTCTCATCGTTCCATCTGGAAGTTGAACTTCCTCCACTTGCGTTGAGAATTGCCCTTGCGCGAAGTGAATCACGTCCTGTAATTGTGCCATGTTCTGCTCTGTATCAGCGCTTCCGAACCCTGTTACCAGCGTGAAGTTCACGAACGGTTGGAGTGCATTTTCAAAGTCGAATACCACCGCATACTGCCCGTGCATTTGAGACAAGAAGTCTTTTTCGAAATCAAACTTCTCTCCAAAGATCTCTCGAGATTTCGCTCTCAAGACTCCGTCGAAGATGACAGAAAACTGTGGGTGAAACTGTGCCAAAAATTCTTTCGTGTGACGATACTTCTCATAAATATCAGATCCGTTCATAAAGAAAAGTGCGTTCTGAGAAACAAACTGTGCCAATTCTGGCATCATCTGATTGTTCTTTCGTGAAACCTTTTGCTCCGCAAACACGCCCTCGTGACTCAAAATCTTTGAGTACAACATCACTTCTCGTTCTTTCATTTTTGCGCGTAGACCAATCGCCGGAAGGCTCTGTGCCACGGACTGAAGCAATGGTTTCTGTCCTGAGATTTTCTCACTGTCTGCCAATAAATCCACTACCTTCTCTGTGTCCGCGTAGATCGCGAAGAATGATGATCGTGGAAGATCAGACTGAACCTGTTTGTAATTATCAAGGTCTGCAATTTTTTCAGAAGCCAGGAAGTTTTGTTCGAGTCGTTCTTTTGATGTCGAGAACAATACAAATCCCTTGTGGAATCCAACCGCAACATTTGAAGAAAACGCTGGCGTCCAGATTTCCCCTCCTTGGATTCTTCGTTTTTCAAAAACTTCGGTCGGCAATTTAAATTTCTCCAAAAACTTTTCTGCTCGTCCTCGATTCCGTACTTTTGCTGCAATCACGAAATCTCCTTTATCAAACATCGCAATCCCTGCCTTCCCTCCGATCCATGGCTTCACATCGTCGTCAAAGTCGATAGAAAAGTAATTTGATACCATTCCATCAAACAGAGCGTCAAAGTCCGCCTCAGGGAAGATATGCCCGAGTGAACTCGCTGTATCTTCGGTAACCGAAACTTCCACCATCAACGCCGCTTCAGATGAAAAGAAATGGTCGAGTTTTCCTCCCATGAATGATTGCGCCCAGAAGATCATTCCCACGACTCCCAAAAGGAAGATAAGGGCTCCTACGAAGAAGAGAGGCTTCCGTCCACGAAGGTTTTTCTTTTGCTTTTTCATCGGGGGCGATTGTGTCCAAAACGGGAAGAAAAATCAAGTTGACTTTTAAGTCTTTGTACATAAGATTTCCGCGTTCTTTTGGACGTTTCCATCAATTTTAACGGGGTGTAGCTCAGTTGGCTAGAGTGCGCGGTTTGGGACCGTGAGGTCGGAGGTTCGAGTCCTCTCACCCCGACCAGTTAGAAAGATTGTTCAAAGGAATGATCTTTTTTATATTCTGAGAGAGAAATTGTTATGATTTACAAAATCATCATTTCCGATATTGTAATTCCGTTTTTAATGATTCCATGAGTAGTTTTGACGCAAAAAAATATGATGAAGCAAAAGCAATTGCAGTAAAGTTTTTCGAAAAACATAAAAAACTAAAAACAGCTTGCTTGGGGGAAATTACATTCAACTCTGAAGGGTTTTTGCATTTAATTTGGAAGAAGAAGGATGCCAAAAGAAAAAGAGATTGGAAGAACCAGATTAAAAGGTTTCAATTACTTGAATATATTCATCCCGTTTTGAAAGGAATGTCTCATTATCAAGAATATTTCGAAGCCCTAGAAAATATAAAAATAAAAAAACACGGCACTTCAAAAATAGAATCGAAACTGGTCAAATATTGGGCTTTCGTTGCGATCATTAAGGACAAAATTCGAATCAAGGTTATTTTGAAACAAATCGGAAAAGGAAATATTCATTTTTGGTCTATTATTCCTATTTGGAAAACAACTGAATATAAAAATATCAAAACGGTTTCCTTGCACAGAGGGAACCCGAAAGAAGATTAATACAAATAATACTTTATTTTAAAGAAGAACTTGCTAACCAACTCACAATAGGTCGGTCGGGGGCTGACGCCCGCAAGTTCTACATCCACAACAATATCATTTACTTGGAAACAAGTCAATCATTTTGTCAACACAATTTAACCATTCAAATAACCAACTCTTATTTGTTGTTTTTGTGCCTCTTTACTTCTTAAAATACTCCAAGAATTCGTCTCGCGTAATATTCTCTTTCTCAAGCAAGTCGGTGGCAATCTTCTTCAAGAGTGGCAAATGTTTCTTCAATGTTATCTCACAGTTTGCTTCAGCTTCAAGAACGAGCCGATGAACTTCCTCATCAATCGCACGAGCGGTCTCCTCTGAGAACTCTTTCTCATGAAAATCCATCCCCGCAAATCCTCGTGATTTCTCCGCAAATACGACCGGTCCGACCTTCGTCCCATCAGCCATCCCGTACGTCATCACCATAGCTCTGGCAAGCCGTGAGATACGTTCTAGGTCGTTAGAAGCTCCAGTTGTCGTCTGCCCAAACATAAGTCGCTCAGCGATCCGTCCTCCGTGAAGAGAGACCATCTCGTCTTTCATCTTTTGTTCACTGGCAAGATACTTGTCTTCCTCTGGTAAGAACCATGTCACCCCAAGAGCTGACC
>CAZEON010000043.1:0-10485 GCA_964513975.1 uncultured Candidatus Peribacteria bacterium | reverse complement strand
AAGCGTCGTATCATCCCGAGTCTGGTGCTCGGCAGGTGCGAAGAGTTTTGGCGGACAAGTTGGAACATCCACTCGCCGAAGGCCTCTTGAACAGAGCCATTAAAGCAGGTGACACCTTAAAGGTTTCGTATGATAGGAAGACTGAATTGTGTACATTCACCATCATGAAGAAGAAGTAACCCCGAGGAAATCTATTATCAGAGACTTTTTTCTACTTCTTCCATCATTACTTTCAATGCTTCTTCAAGGGCAATCCCAAATCCTTTGTCTTTTAATATTTGCTGTATTTCTTTCACTTTTTGAACAAATTCCTCTTCTTGAAAGTTTTGTTCCGAAAGAAAATTTCCTAGTTTTTCTTCTTTTTCTTTCCACGCCCTTGGGGGCGAAATATTTATGACCTCTACTTGCCCCAATGCAGTTGCAAGCATTTGTGAAAATCGCCCAAGCTCTGGTTTTTCCTCTCCTTTTGATTTTCTATCAATCCTGTCAGATCGTTCTTGCGCCCCGCATCGAACAGAATCACCTCTTGTTTTTATGATTTCATCCGGTCTGAAAAAGTTATTTTCTTTACTCATTTTTATATTATAGCATGTTTTGGTAACATGAGCAACCGACCTGTGATAAAGAAACAAGAACCGTTGACACTCCGTGGAAATTTTGTACCATCGCTCCCGATGGAGACAATTATTCAGAAAGCGTTGAAAATTCTCCTCGATAAATACGGAGCCCAGTACGATTGCGTTACTATTTTGGAAGAAAACGGGCACTATCGAGCGAGTATCGAAACGCCGGAACCGGCAAAACTTATTGGTCGTAATGGGGCTATTTTAAGCGCATTACAACTTGTTCTCAAAAATGTCCTCTGGAGTCAAAACGAGGAAAAAGCATTTGTAACTCTCGATATCGATGGATACAAACAAGAACAATACGAGAGAATCTATGCTCGTGTAAAAGGAACGATCGAAATGATGAAAGAACGAGGATTATCAGAGGTAAAACTCTCTCCGATGAAACCATTCATTCGTCGATTGGTTCACTTGTGGATCGCTGAGAACTACCCTGATCTTACGACTGACTCTGTTGGTGAAGGACTCACGCGCGCGATTCAGGTTCGATACAAGTAGTCCACTCTCAGGAGAAATAAATTATTAAAGTGGGCAAGACAAGCCCTCGTTTTTGGTTACAATAAGTTCACACTATGAAATACACAACAGACGATTTAAGGACGAAATGGCTCGATTTTTACGAAGCGAAGGGACACAAGATTATTCCCTCAGCTGGCGTTATTCCTGAAAATGACCCGACGGCATTGTTTCACAACGCCGGAATGCATCCACTCGTGCCGTATTTAATGGGAGAAATGCACCCCGAAGGCGTGCGACTCGTAAATTCACAGAAGTGTGTACGAACCGGTGATATTGAAGAAGTAGGAGATGCAACACATCTGACGTTTTTTGAAATGCTGGGAAACTGGTCGCTTGGAGATTATGGGAAAGAAGAACAAATTAAATGGTCCTTTGAATTTCTCACAGAAGTTCTTGGGCTTTCTTTGGAGAAAATTGCGGTATCAGTCTTCGCTGGAGACAACGATGCTCCGCGAGACGAAGAAGCGGCGAAGGCTTGGAAAGAGTGTGGAATTAATGAAAAACGAATTGCTTATTTGGGAAAAGAAGACAACTGGTGGGCGAAAGGAGAGGTGGGACCATGTGGTCCTGATAGTGAGATGTTTTACTGGTCGGGTGATGAACCCGCTCCGGAGAACTTTCAAGAAACTGCTGATAATCCCCTTTGGGTTGAAATCTGGAATGACGTGTTCATGATATTCCATCGAGATAACTGCGGAGCACTTCATCCGCTTCCACAACAAAACATCGATACGGGAATGGGACTGGAACGAACGGTGGCCATTCTTAATGGATTTAAATCGGTGTATCAAACCGACGCTTTCTCCGACATTTTGAAAACCATTGCCGAGACGGCAGGCAAGCCGGCACTCGCTGACGACCCAATTGCTGATACAGAGGATGGAAACTCAATGCGAATTGTTGCCGATCACTTGCGATCAGCAACGGTTATGCTCGCCGAAGAAATCACCCCGTCGAACACCGATCAAGGATACATTTTGCGAAGAATTATTCGACGAGCAATTCGTCATGGACGTAAACTCGGGATTCAAAATAGTTTTTGCAATATTGTTGCAAAAGTTGTTATTGCGAAATTGTCACTCCATTACAAGGAACTTAAGAAACACGAGGCGTTTGTTTTTGAAGAACTCGAACGAGAAGAGGTGCAATTTAATAAAACGCTGGAGAACGGAGAAAAGGAATTCGAGAAACTCTCAAAAAAGATCTTGGAATTTTCTCCCAAGAAAGAAGTGAGCGGAAAGAGTGCATTTAATTTGTATGAAACCTACGGATTTCCACTAGAAATGACTATGGAATTGGCACAGGAGAAAGAAATGACGGTTGATGAAGAGGGCTTTTACAAAGCGCAGAAAATACACCAACAGAAATCTCGTGCAGGAGCGGAAAAGAAATTTACCGGAGGTCTTGGTGATACCGAGGATGCTACGGTGAAACTCCACACTGTGGCACACCTCATGGTAACGGCAATGAGAGAGATTCTTGGCGAACACATTAGCCAACGGGGATCGAACATCACGCCTGAGCGACTACGGTTTGATTTTTCTCATGATGAGAAACTCACGGACGAACAAAAATCAGCTATTGAGAAATGGGTAAACGAAGCCATTGCGGCGGATGCCGAACAGATTGTGGAAGAGATCCCAAAGGTCGAAGCTGAAAATGATCCAACTATTGTCGGCGCGTTCTGGGAAAAATATCCTGACACCGTGAAGGTGTATTCATTCAAAGACAAAACCGGAAAGGTCTGGTCACGTGAACTCTGCGGAGGTCCACACTGGGAACGAACCGGAGACTTAGGCACGTTTAAAATCAAGAAAGAAGAAAGTTCTTCCCGGGGCGTGCGAAGGATTAAGGCGGTGTTGGTGTAATTTGTCATTCCGGGCTTGTTCCGGAATCAAGCTAAATAGAACAATTTCGTTGTCATCATGTTAAAAAAAGACTTACAAACCCAGATCAGTGAACTTAAAAGATCGAGAAACCTTATTAATACAGCCCTTTCTTTATATTCAGAAGGGAAACATGAACAAATTATTGTAGTTGTCGATCAATTATACGCATTATTATATCCTGGAAAAAATACGGGGGAGGGATTGTTGCTTAGGTTAGCTAGTCAAATGAGAGCTGTGTTAAAATGCTTTATTCCCGTGCAATCATCTGACATTAAAGGACATAAAACAATAATAGATCACAACCCTATTGCAATGAGTCCAACGAAAAAAGAATTCATGGTTGAATATGAGTTAAAAGAAGCCCTAAGCAAAAGAGCTTTTGTCTATAATTATAAAGTCTTTACTGTTGGACAAGTTATTACAAGGTTTCGACACACCGAAGCTGGCCATTATGACGAGAACCTTAAACCAAGTCTTGAGGTTGTTAAAAAGGTAAGAATGACCTATCCGCATGGGACTTTCCCAAGAATAGAGGTTTCGCTAATTCAAATTGGAGGAACTATTTTAGAGCTTAGTGACCAACTTATTCAAAAATTCGAAAAAAACTAGAAGGGGGGGCTGTGTCTCTTGATATCATTTCTGCATCTCCCACAAATTCTCCATCTCGACTCGCGCTGCTTTCGCGTAGTCTTTTCCGCTACTCGCGTAGAGCACTGATCGTGACACCGGAACGATAACTCCGATTCCATTTGTCTGAACGGCTTTCACTGAATCCATATCACCTCCTTGCGCTCCAACTCCTGGACAGAGGAACCACGTGTGTGGCATCTCTTCTCGGAAGAACGCCATAAATTCTGGTTCGATTGTCGCGCCAATAACCGCTCCAACCGACGAGAACATATTCTTCGGTGATTGTGTCGTGACGTTCCAGGCTTCTACCATCTCAGCGATTCTCAGAGAAATCTCTGCTTCGCCCCCTTGGAATTCTACCGCTGATGGATTTGATGTTCTGACTAAAACGAAGATTCCTTTCCCGTCCTCTTCGCAATATCTGATGAAGGGTAAAATCCCGTCGGTTCCCAAGAGTGGGTTCACCGTCATGCAGTCACATTCCAGTGGTGATCCCTTGCCGAAGTAAGCCTTCGCGTACGCCTCTGCAGTCGCCCCTATGTCGTTTCTTTTCCCATCGACGAGTGTTATCAACTTTAGCTCCTTTGCGAGCTTGAGAAGCATTTCTACAGCTTTGACTCCTTCCGCTCCAAATTGCTCGAAGTACGCCATCTGAATTTTGATCCCACAGACTAAGTCGTGAGTTGATTTCATGATTTCTGTACAGAATTCAAGTGCCCCTTTGGCATCTTTAGAAATTCCTACTGGGAACTTCTCTGGGTTCGGATCAAGTCCGAGCATGAGAATAGACCCTTTTTTTTTGACCGCCAATTCTAGTTTTTCTGAAAAATTCATCGTTTGTATTATTGAGGATTGGGGCAGTTTGGGCAATAAAAAACACTCTGTCTTTCCTACTTCTTCTCGTCCTTTTTTGGAGCGGGCTTCCTGGCTTCTTCTTTTTTCGCTTCGCCATCCTTTTGAACTTTTCGCTTGTCTTGTTCTGGTCGTGCCCATCTGGAAATTTTGCTTTCTACTTCTGATCGTGGTTTGGCGTATCGTTGTCGTGAAAATTTCACAATCTTCTCTCGTCGGACTTCTGGATCTTCCTCATCGACAATAACTGGTGGCGGCAATGTCGCTCCAGAGAACACATTACTGGTCATCCCCTCTACCATGATCCGGTTGTACACTTCGTACTTCGGCAAGGAGGCAAGGTCGATCGGAAGAATTACTTCTTCATCAAATTGCTCCGAGAACACCTTCGCGTCGTCGATCCCAATTTGGAACGAGATCAAACTTCCCACATTTCCAAACACCGCCGCCTGCACTTCCTCTGACATCTGTGCCACGTACTGATTCGCCATGGTGAGGTTGAGTTTGTATTTCCGAGCTTCAGACAAGATGGTGGCAAAGGAATCCGTCGCAAAGTTCTGAAACTCATCCACGTACAAATAAAAATCTTTTCTGTCTTTTTCTGGAATGTCCGCTCGGCTCATTGCATCAAGCTGGAACTTGGTGATTAAGAGTGATCCCAGAAGGGAAGAATTATCTTCTCCTATCTTTCCTTTGGATAAATTCACAATCACAATCTTCCCTGTATCCATCGCGAACCGCAGATCGAGCGTTGATTTCGGCTGTCCGACAATGTTTCTGATCACCGGAGTGGAAAGGAATTGTCCGACTTTATTCTGAATCGGACCCACAGCTTCAGCGAGTTTCTGAGGCGCAAGCGCACTAAATTCTGTCTCCCAAAAACTCCGCACCATTGGATCTTCCACGTAGTGAAGAATCTTCGCTCGATAGATTTTATCCACGAGCATTCGTGTGATCCCGAGCATCGTGGTGTCTGGTGCTTCGACAAGTGCGAGCACAGTATTTCTTAAAAAGTGCTCCAATCGTGGTCCCCAAGAATCAATATTGAGTTTCTTAATCACTCCAATCAATCCTGACGCAATCAATCCTCGTTGCTCTGGATTTTTCCCTTCGAGCACATTGAAGGCCACTGGGAACTCTCTATCAGATGGGTCAAAAAGAATCACGTCATTCGTTCGACTCTTGGGAACAAAGCGAAGCACCGCTTCAGCTAAATCTCCATGGGGGTCGATAACCGCCACTCCTTTCCCCGCAGCAATGTCGGAGAAAATCATATTCTCTAGCAACGTAGATTTCCCCATTCCCGTCTTCCCGATAATGTAGACATGTCGACGCCTGTCGTCAGGACGAATTCCGTATTTCACGCCGTGGTCTCGGAAGTTTGTTTGCCCCAGCAAGGTCACATCCTTTTCACTGTCATCTGGAAGTTCTGCTGGTGGTTCGAGTTTTGCGTTTTCTACCCATGTGATTCTTGGTGTACTCACAGAAATCGTCGGCAAGTGATACATAGTCGCCAGCTCTTCTTGTGAAAGAACAAACGGCGTGTGCACAGCCCGATGAATAACTCTGTGAAAGAGTTTTGATGATTCTCCGTGGGCAAATTTCCCTACGAGGAACCTGTTCATTTGTGGCGCATCAAACTGATGAAACGTCCCTGTTATTTCTCGTAATTTTGCTTCCGCATGAAGATTGTCTTTGTCAGAATGCACATAAAGCGCTCGTACATTTACCGCAAACGCAAGTCTGGAAATTTTATCAAATGCCGCTGAGTAAATCGTTTCTCTGTCATGTCGACCAGAAGATGTTCGCTCATCTACTTCCAAGCTGTCATCGTCCAAATCCTTTCGTCCTGTCGACCCATCGCTTCCTCTTTTCCATGCAAAAAGAAGATGTAAAATTCTCCAAATCGGCGCTCGAGAAATTCGTACCCATCGACGCGTATCGAGTCTCGCCCATTGATAAAAATCTCGAAACCAATTCCATTGCCAGATCCCGCTTCGTACCACGTGCTTCAATGCATTGTCCGCTGCCTCTTGCCATCGTGATCCCACTGGATTGATAACGAACTGCACCACAGCGGTATCATTTTTATGAGGAAGGTGAGAAAGCGCTGAGGTCATTGCCCCGAGTGGATCTTGGAATTCTCGTGAATTAGAATCGTCGAATTGCGGATATCGTTTAAACGGAAACACCCACGGGTTGTAGGGTTTGAGTGTCGTAGCGATCACCTTTTTCTTTTCAATAAGATTCTTGGTGAAATAATCCGACACCTCTTCGATTTCTACTTCTTTGTACTGCGCATAGAACTGCGAAGCAACGAGTGTTCTCAAGTGTGTCGGCACCACCACATAAAAATGGATCCGCCCTCCTGTGCAGACAATCTCAAAACTAATCGTTTCTCGTCCCCCCTTTTTTGCTTCTTTACTCAAGAGTCCGTGAAGACTCGCGAGAATTTGTTCAAAGGCTAAAGGGCCTCTTTCGTTTTTCTTTGGTACCGATAATCGTAACACTGTTTGTTTCGCTTTTGTCATTGCTTTGTTTTTGCAAAATTTCACCACTTTTTATAGCTCTAAATCGAAAAAAACGCAATCCCAGAATTGACAAAAACTCTTCGCTTCTTACAATCTCGCCGTTCTTTGAACAAATTTGTTTTCATGCCACTCCTTCTGAATAAAGGGAAGGCGACGCACGAGTGGCGAAATGGTAGACGCGCTAGCTTGAGGGGCTAGTGAGATTTATTTTCTCGTGGAGGTTCAAATCCTCTCTCGTGCACCACTCGACTCATCAGGACTTCGTCCTGTTTCGCTCGTGGTTTTCGTCCTTCGGACTACAACCATAAAGAGAACGATTGAGTCTCATGAGAACAATTGATATCGCGGAGTAGAGCAGCGGTAGCTCGTCGGGCTCATAACCCGAAGGTCGCAGGTTCGAATCCTGCCTCCGCAACCAAATCACCTCTCAGGGACTACCTTCCTGAGTTTTGAATATGTCCAAAAATGGGGTCCAGTGACCATAAGGCTTTACCCGAAGGTCACTGACTACCATGACAGACATTCAAAATCAGCACCGGCAATTCCTTGAATACAGCGTTGTCTTCAAGGGGAACACCCCCAATACAATTCGGGGTTTTAAAGGAAACTTTGGAGTATTCCAAAAAGACATCAAAACAGGGTCACTGGAGGGGTTAAATCGCCCTATAATTGAACAGTGGATTATCCGAGGAAAAATAGAACGAGAATGGTCGGCAAAAACTATCCGCAATAAATTACAATGGATGTCTTTGTTTATTGACTGGGGAATTGGTCGGGGACTGGGACAAAAGAATTTCGTCAAAGATATTCCTCGTCCAAAACTTCCAAAACAACTGCCCAAGTCTTTATCAAAAGCCGACGCCCAGCGATTACTCGATTGGGCACAGCATTTTCCCTATCAATACAAATTTGATCGAGCAAGGGGCTATGCCATTATTGCAACCTTTCTTCTTACGGGTATTCGCAAGGGAGAACTCTACAGTCTCAAAATGAATGATATTGATTTTGAAGCGCACAGTATGTTGATTGAATGCGGAAAGGGGCAAAAAGACAGACTACTTCCGATGAATTCTAAATTGGAAGAAGTCTTGCTCGAATATTTGAAGGAGCGAAAACGAATGAACAAGAAAAACATGTATTTCTTTTCTGCTATGCGACAGGATTCTCAAATGGGCGATAAGGTCGTGAAGCGATTATTTGAGAAGATTAAAGAGAAATGCAAAATGCATATCTATCCCCACATGTTGAGGCATACTTTTGCAACATTGATGCTAGAAGGGGGTTGTGACATATATAGTCTCAGCAAGATGATGGGACATACTGATATAAAGACCACTACTATCTACTTATCAGCTACTGTTGCTCATTTGCAGGAACAGATTGTGAAACATCCGTTGAATTTTTAAAGAATTACATAAGAATTTGGCTTTCCGATGAGCTTTTAAAGCATATCCCCCTTGTTCGATTCTAAATAATTACATAAAAACTATGCCCAAATTGGAACATATTTTGTATGTTTTTTTGATTTATTCTCAGGATCAAAAAGTTTTATGTATTTATCTTTTAGGGCATCACTAATAACCTTAGATGCTATAGGGTAATTACTACTTACAATGTTTAACCTTTTCCTTAGTGAAGAATTTGTCATTTGTTCATTAGAAACATATTTCAAACAACAGTGTTGATAACACGCACGAACCCTGTCTTCTCTGCTCATCTTTTGAAACGTTTTATGGCTGTATAGTGTAACCCTTGTAAACTTTTCCTGCGCTTCAAACTTAGGGGCTGGAAGTTGAAATAACTCAATCGAAGATATAACCTTATCAATCCCACTCCCTCTTTCTTCACAGACATTTATTCTTCTCATAAACGAAGCAATGTCCTCGTTTCTAGATTGTGGAGGGTGGTCGATAAATCTATCAGTATTTATAAGTGGATTTCCCGGATTGCTAATTTCTATTCTATCACTAAAGATTTCTACCATGGGAGAGGTCCCTTTCTCAAAAAAATCCTGATGAATGAGTGCATTCGCAATTAATTCTCTTATGGCTATTTCTGGGTACATTTTCTTTTCTACTCGAAAGGCTTTTTCTATTTCCTCGTTAGAGGGTAATCTACTATTTATATATTCAACCAATCCTTTAAACCCAGTAGCATACCCCCTTGTGCCCTCTTGTTCTTTTATTGTTTTTATTCGATTTTTTCCTTCATAAATAATTACCCTAACCGCCTTCCTTTTTAGTTCTTCAAATTTTGTAATATCTTTTGCAAATAAAATCGCTCCTAGATTGGTAATATTATAACCCAAGGGCGAAGAAATTATTATTTTGTCTTGTACTAACTTTTCTAAAATAGCCCCTCTGTCTGAAGGAAGTGATTGATTTGTTAACTCAAAATAAGAAGGATAATCTATTAGCTCCAATACCTGATCTGTTTTTGCTCCCGACTTAGCAATCGCCTTCTCAAAGCTTCTACAATTGATGTTTTTCCATATCTTTTCTTCTTTCTCTGGATAGTCTTTTAGGTTCTTTTTGAGACTTCCTACTCTTACAAAAGCATTTCCTTTGAATTCTATAGGACGATTTATTGTCGCAGGGATTTCCAGCAAAACAATATTTTTCCCTGAAATCGAAAATTCATAAATCCGCAAATCTAGAGGAATGTTCAATCCTCTAATAAGCCAATTCTCTAATTCTTCATTTCCTTTTTTAGCTTGAGTTAAACTAAATTTTGTTCCAACAATTTCATGTGTTTCATTTTCTACTCCCCATACCATATATCCACAAGGTCTTTCCCGTAGGTTGGCACTATTGGAAATTGCCGAGACCATTTCCCCTATGGTTTCAGGATTTTTGTTGTCTATCTTAAACTCACACCATTCATTTTCTTTGGGAAGGGCGGTGAGATGTTTTAATAACCTTTCTAATTCTTCTGTTTTCATTTTCTCTCTAACATTAACAATCTATAATTTTTTGTCAGTTTAATTTAAAACTCCACATTCGCAAAACTCCTCTTAATTCCTTCTTTCGACAATGAAAGATAAATTTGTGTCGTGCTTACGCTCGAGTGACCCATTATTTCTTTGAGTTTGTAGATATTAAAATCCTGATCAATACACAATCGCCCAAATGTGTGACGAAGCATGTGTGGAGTAAACTTTATCTTGGCTTCTGTGGAGACCTGTAGGCACATCTGTTGGACGTTTTTAGCGGTCAGTTGGGCAGTTGAACGAATACTCGTAAAAAACCACTGAGAGGGCTGTAAACGCTCTTTCTTTTCGGAAATATAATTCTCCAAAATCCTCCAAAGATTGGAAGCCATTGCTCGGTATTTCGCTTTTGAGAAAGGGGCGTATTGTCCGAATCTGAGATTGGAGGAGAGGTTGGCGAATGAGACGGATGAATGGGTGATGTAGAATAAATTTTCAGTTGAATTTTT
>CAZEON010000042.1:0-10857 GCA_964513975.1 uncultured Candidatus Peribacteria bacterium | reverse complement strand
CGCTCGAAAAAGAGCCGAATCAGATAACTCACCATCATTACAACAAGAAAAACAAGAAATCCAAATTTCAATCCCAGCACCAAGAAACTCAAAGCCAACATCAACGGTGCATAAACTCCGAATGTAGAGATTCCTACAAACTGTCGAAGGAATGCAATCACAAATACGATAAAGGGTACTACCAAAAGAATGTAAATAACGTTCTGTGAAATTCCGTTCGCCACAAAGTAAGTCGTCAAATTCGAGAACACAAGGAATGGCGAAGTTGAACTTCGTTGATCGATAATCCGAAATTCTAGCCCTCGTGATTTTAATTTCTCAATAACATCCCCTGAATCCACTTGCTCGAAGATTGGGTTAAACGACTCTGTTCTCGTGAGAAGAATAAAGTCTGGTTTGAGAATAGAAAAGAGAGGCTGTACCAATTTTCCCACTTGATCAAGAGATCCATCCGACATTTGAATCCAAAGCTTATCTTTGAGATCAAACTTCTTCTCTTCAGACAATTTTTGCCAAAACTGCGCAAAACTTTGCAATCCTGAAACAGATTTCGTTTGAAAAACAATAAGTTTTGATTCTTGCGCAAAATCAATATGTTCCTGTATTCGACGAATAAATTCTTCTTCTGATGAGAATCCCGTCGCCGTTTTTTCGTAAATAATATTCTGAAGCCAAATTCCGTGTTCTCCCGCCTGTGCTACCACTTGCTCATGACCTGATTCAGAATCAGAAACAAGAATTCCTTTCGTATCATAGATGGTTACATCTTGCGTGATCGACTCACGATTCTTCCCCTGTCGAACATACAATGTCACCGTATATTTCCCCGGATGAGAATACGTGTGCGTAATCTTTTCCCCCCACTGCATTCGACTATCATCTCCAAATTCCCACGAATACACAGGCATCCCTTCTACCGGGGCCATCTTCTTGGTTTGAGAAGCATCGAACAAAGCTCTCGTTCCAATTTCTACAAAGCTATCAGCTGAAAGAATCGGTTGGATATAATCTTCTTCAAACAGTTGTTGATCATCTTCAACGACAGACGTCTGCGCCACTTCCGCTTCTTGAGCAAAAGTCGTTGAAATAAAGAATGCAAGCAGGAGCAATAATTTTTTCATCGCCGGAAGTATAAAGAAGACAAGTTAATAGTCTAGAGTTAATAGTCTAGAGTTAATAGTTGATAGAACTTAGTTTTTAAGGAAACGCTGAAAAAGTCTTTTCCTCATCCAACCTCTCCCATTTGTTAAAGAAACTGAAGGAGGAAAGAGTCAAAAATTTATTATCATATTACTTGTCATAGTACAGGAATTTTATTCTTTTTTCCCCAACAAAAGAGTCTTTAGCAGATTTCCTGAGAGACTTTTTGACTTTTTAGCTTTTAAACTTTTCGACTAAATCAGTGTTTTCTTAAAGATTAGAACTTAGAAAGATACTCCCCTGCAGACGCGAATCCATATTCGCGTGTCCTAATTATTGAACATATTTTTTGTTCAAGCGAATTCTCTCCCTGTTAAGGAGCAGCTCGAGAGGGTTTCCCAAACCTTCTTTTTCCTCTAAAATGTGGACTGTAAACTGTAAACTAACTCATGAAAGTAGAAATTTTCCGTATCGATGAGTCTTTGCCTTTGCCGAAATACGAAACGAAGGGCAGTTTTGCATTTGATTTTCTCGCAAGGAAAGAGACCGTAATTAATCCCCATGAAATCGGATTTGTTCCTGGAAACGTAATTGTGAAATGTCCTAAAAATTTAGCCCTTTTGATTTTGCCGAGAAGTTCGACCCCGAGGAAGAAATCTCTTGTTTTCCCACACTCAGTGGGACTCATCGATCAAGACTATCACGGAGAAAAAGACGAAATTCTGATTCAGGTGCTCAATTTCTCAAATGAGCCGGTAACCGTAGAAAAAGGTGAACGAATTGCGCAAGGGCTCTTTGTGAGAGCCGAACAAGTAGAACTTGATGAAGTACACACACCAGGAGAAATTTCTCGCGGAGGGTTTGGATCAACTGATTGATATGATGAAAACTTGTGCCGTTTCCGGCCAATCATTTGAAATCACTGACGAGGATGTGAAGTTTTATGATCGAATTGGCGTGACACCACCAACTTTATGTCCAGAAGAAAGAAGTATGCGAAGGCAAAGTTGGAGAAATGAATTTTATTATTACAAACGAACATGCAATTGCTGTAAACGAAAGGTACTATCCGTTTACTCATTAAAAAATAAGTTCCCTGTATATTGCCAATCTTGTTGGTGGTCCGATAAGTTGGATGCAAAACAATATGGACGAGATTTTGATTTTTCTCGTCCTTTTTTTGAACAATTTAAAGAGCTTTATCAGGAAGTGCCTCAACTTTGTATTGTTAATGATGATGATCTTCGAAGTGAAAATTGTGAATACTGTCATGATTTTGCATATGGAAAAAACTGTTATTTAGCAAGTACAACCTGGCATGCAGAGGACACTATGTACACCCAAAGAGGTCAATATTTATTATCTGTTTTGGACTGTGACACCATTGCTCGATCAGAACTTAGTTATTCATGTATGCACTGCCAACATTTATATTCTTGTTGTTTTTTGCAAGATTCCTCGACGTGTCAAAATTGTTTTTTAGGAATTAACCTTAATGGATGTTCCGATTGTTTCGGATGTGTTGGTTTACGACACAAAAAATATCATATTTTAAATAAACCCTATTCCAAAGAAGAATATAAAAAAGAGATTAAAAAGTTTGAAACTGGATCGTATGAGCAATTACAAAAAATAAAAAAACAATTTTATGAGTTTTCTCTCACCATTCCACGAAGAAATGTTTATCAAGTAAATTGTGAAGATTGTACTGGAGACTGTTTGTTTAATTGCAAAGAAGTCCAAGGACATAGCATATTTAATGGAGAGTATTGTAAATATTATGATGGTGGCGCAGATACGCCTAAAAACAGTTATGATATTCTTGTCGGAGGTTTACATGAGTGGTGTTATGAATCTATAGTTCCTGATCATTCTTATTTAGCTTGTTTCTCTAATTATTGTTGGAAATGTAATACTGTTTTTTATGGAGACAACTGTCATTCAAGTCACGATCTTTTTGGATGTATTTCCTTGAAAAAGAATGAATACTGCATCCTTAACAAACAATATTCGAAAGAAGAATACTTTTCTCTTCGTGAGAAAATTGTCGAACATATGAAGGAAATTGGTGAATGGGGAGAATTTTTTCCGATTAAGTTATCACCTTTTTCTTACAATGAAACCGTTGTGCAAGAATATCATTCTTTTGCCAAAGAAGAGGCATTGGCACGTGGATACAGTTGGAAAGAAGATGAACCAAAAGATTATAAACCAGCAACTATTTCAACTATCCCTGATAACATTGCTGATGTTTCTGATTCAATTTACCAAGAAGTTCTTGCTTGCGAATCATGTAGAAAAAATTATCAAATCCAAAAACAAGAATTCAAATTTTATTGCAAAATGGAATTACCGATTCCCCACAAATGTTCTGACTGTAGGCACAAAGAACGAATAGAATTACGAAACCCTCGGAAGCTTTGGGAGAGAAATTGTGAAAAATGCAATACAAAGATTCAAACGACATTTGCTCCTGATCGATTGGAAATAATGTATTGTGAAAAATGTTATCATGGAGTCGTCGATTAATATGAAAAAAACTTGTGCCGTTTCCGGCCAATCATTTGAAATCACTAACGAGGATGTGAAGTTTTATGAAAAGATGGGAGTTCCTCTTCCAACTCTTTGTCCTGCCGAACGGCAGAGACGACGAATTTCTTTTCGAAACTTCCGATCACTGTATTCAAGGAAATGCGATGGAACCGGAAAGTCCATTGTTACTATGTACCGAGAAGACCAGCCATTCCCTGTGTATGACAACGATTACTGGTGGGGTGACAAATGGAATGCGATTGATTATGGACAGAACTTTGATTTCACAAAACCTTTCTTCCAGCAATTTGCTCAACTCGACAAAAAAGTTCCCCGAATTGCAACCCTCAATATCAGGTCCGAAAACTGCCATTACTCGAACTTCGCTTGGTTGGCGAAGAACTGCTATCTCATCTTCGGATGCGTAAGAGACGAGGATTGCCTGTATGGACACATTGTCTGGGACAGCAAGGATTGTATCGACAATCTCTATGTGTATCGCTGTGAGTGGTGTTCAAACTGCATCGACTGTGTCGATTGTTATGATGTTCATTTCTCTACGGAGTCGGAGAACTGTAACGAGAGTTATTTCCTTCATGATTGCCGTGGATGCATTAATTGCTTTGGATGTACAAACTTAAGAAACAAGCAGTTTTACTTCATGAATAAGCCGTGCAGTAAAGAGGAGTACTTTGAGAAATTAAAAAAGGTTCAGCCCTTTAGTACAAAAACGCTTGGGGATGGAAAGAAGTGGCTTGAAAAGCTCAAAAAAGAAGAATGCATCTTCCCCCCACTTTTCGGCGTGAAGAATGAAAATGTGCACGGAAATCACATCTACGAATCTAAAAATTGCTATCAGTGTTTCGATGCAAAACAATCTGAAGATTGTAAATATCTCTACACCGCCCATGGAGAAAACAATTGCCAGGACATCTCTTTTACCGGAGCGAATGCAAATTTTTGTTACAACTGTCTGACCATTGGAAGCACCGATAATCTCATCTTTTCTCACTGTATTAATCAGTGTTCCAATCTCGCCTATTGTGAATTTTGTTATAACTCTCAATATCTATTCGGATGCACGGGAATGCGAAACGCTCGGTATTGCATCCTCAATAAACAATATTCCAAGGAAGAATATTTCGAACTCCGTGAAAAAATCATTGAGCACATGCAGAAAGATGGATCGTGGGGTGAATTCTTCCCGATGGCGCTTTCTCCATTCGCGTATAACGAAGCCATTGTGAATGAGTACTTTCCTTTGACGAAGGAAGAAGCCCTTGCGCAAGGATATGCATGGCGTGACGAAGAAAAGAAAGACTACAAGTCCGCCACAGCGCAGATTCCTGACACCATTGAGAATCTTTCTGATGGGATCTGTGATGAGACGCTCGCATGTACAACCTGCAAGAAAAATTACCAAATTCAGAAACAAGAACTCAAAATTCATCGTCGAATTAATATTCCCCTTTCTCCAGAATGTGCTGATTGTCGACATCTCAAACGCATGGAACTCCGTAATCCACGGAAGCTTTTTAAAAGAAATTGTGACAACTGCAAAATCGAAATTCAAACTTCTTTCGATCCCAAAAGACCCGAACAGGTATACTGTGAGTCGTGCTATTTGGAATATGTACATTAACCCGTAACCCGTAGAGACGCAGCATGCTGCGTCTCTACAAAAAAAACAAAATATGAGTCTTGGAAAATTGTTTGTCGAATTCCTCACGCGAGAAAATCTCGCGGAGAAGAAAATATTACTTGCCATTTCGGGAGGCATTGATTCGATGGTACTTTTGGACACAGCCTGCAAGACAGTAGACCCCAAGCACCTTGCAGTCTTTCATCTTGATCACGGAGCGAGAAAACAATCCAAGAAAGACTCTGAATTTGTACAAAAAATGTGTTCAGATAAAAAGCTCTCTTTTTATGGTGATAAATTGGACAGGGTGCCTTCAAAAAACAAAGAGAAGTCATGGCGAGATGAGAGAAATACGAGGTCTCAAGATGCGGCCAAACACTTCGGAGCGAAACGAATTCTTACGGCACATCACGCAACCGATCTGGTGGAGACCATGATTTTCAGGTTAACCAAAGGAACGGGACTCGCAGGACTCTCCCCATTTGATATTTCGACAAAGCCGTTTTGGAACATCCCCCGAAGCGATATTGAAGCGTATGCGAAGAAGCACAAAATTAAATTCGTAGAGGACAAATCCAACAATGATACCGAACTCGAGCGCAATCTCATCCGGCACAAGATCGTGCCTCACTTGAGAAAGATTACACCGAACCTCGAAAAGGTATTTGTGACAGAGGCAGAAATCTTTTCTGAAACCGCGAAGTTTGTGCAATTGGAAATGCAACGACACTTGAAGAGTCGAAACATCGCTCTAGAGGTCTTTCTGGAGCTCCATACGATCTTGCAAAAGGAATTCCTGCGTCATATTGCAACAAAAACTCCAAGCGCCTCTGAAGTCGATGACTGTTTAAAATGGATTAATGGGAAACCAAAAGGCAACTCTACAAAGAGTATTGGCGGAACGCCTCTCAAGATTGTGCGAGGGAAATTAATGTGGAAGTAGCACACCCTCATTCCCGCGAACGCGGGAACCCAGTCGATACAAAATTCTTTTTCTTTTTTCAATGGAACTCCCTGATTTACTGGGTCCCCCTCTACAGGGGGATGAGGATGTTTTTATAAAAGTTTTTCAATCTTCTCCAAATACTCCCCTTCAAAATAATCCTTCAGCTCCTCTTTCCTTACCCATTTATAATCTTCCAGTTCCTCTGATTCTAATTGAATGTCTCCGCTCACAAATTCCGCCCGGAAAAATTTCACCTTCGCACCCATAATGTGTTCATCATGCCGTTTGAAGTCTGTTGGAAAAAGATACGAATACTCCCCTACTGGTTCGTCTGAGAATTCCACGTTGAGCCCTGCGCCACATTCCTCATACAATTCTCGCTGTGTACCTTCAAGTAATGTCTCGCCCTCTTCCACGCCCCCTTGGGGAAACTGCCACGCATGATTCTTGCGCGGTTTTTTGACGATGAGATATTCTCCTTCTTTATTAACGAGAATTGTTGCCGCGACTGAACGCAAATTATCCATACACAAAAAGTATACCTCAAAAAAATCACATTCGTAATTCAATAAATTGAAAATTGACAATGGAAAATTGGAAATTATTTAGCTTACCTTCAAAATCTCGTATTTGAATTTTCCGTTTGGCGCTACCACGTTAACCTTATCTTTTGCTTTCTTTCCAATGATTGCCTCTCCTACTGGAGATTCGTTTGAAATCTTATGCATCATAGGATCTGATTCTGTAGATCCGACAAGCGTATATTCGTGCTCTTCTCCATCTGGATGTTTCAATTTCACTGTTGACCCAATTTGAATCACTCCTTTTTCAACTGTTTGTGATTCTTTAATAATCTCAGCGAATTTGATTTGTTCTTCGAGTTCTTTAATACGAAGTTCTGTAAAAGCCTGTTGATTTTTCGCTTCATCATACTCTGAATTTTCTGACAAATCTCCATAAGAGATTGCTTCTGCAAGTCGATCAGATACTTCTTTTCGCCCCGTATCAATAAGCTCTTTGAGTTCTGCTTCTAATTTTTTAAGTCCTTCTTTGGTGACGAGAACTTTTTTTGCCGGTTCGATTATATCTTTTTTTACCATGAGTGAAATGAAGTGAAAGGAGGGTAGTTTTTTTTAGAAAAAAATCAAATTAAGAAGCAATTTTTACAGACATTGGATGGTCTCGAAGTTTTTCCAAAACCTTCCCTTCAATCTGTCGGATTCGTTCTCGTGTCACATTGAACTCTCGCCCAACTTCTTCGAGTGTATGAGGAATTCCGTCCTCAATTCCAAATCGCATTTTGATAATCTTTTGTTCTCGCGCTGAGAGATATTCAAGGAGTCCACTAATGTTTTCCTTGATCATCTTTCTGTGCGCTGTTTCAAACGGTGAAACCGCTGCCTCATCCTCGATGAAGTCCGATAGTTTAGAGTCTTCCTCTGTTCCCACAGGCGCTTCGAGTGAAACGATGTCCTGAGAAATCTTGAGGATATAATTCACTTTTTTAATTTCGAGATCCATTTCTGCCGCTAACTCTTCTGGCAGTGGTTCTCGTCCAAGTTCTTGTTGAAGACGTCGTTGCGTATATCGCAATTTATTGATCGTCTCGACCATGTGCACTGGGATTCGGATTGTTCGGGCTTGATCCGCGATAGCACGCGTAATCGCCTGACGAATCCACCATGTTGCGTAGGTAGAAAATTTAAATCCTTTTCGGTAATCGAATTTCTCAACCGCACGAAGCAAACCAAAGTTCCCTTCCTGCATGAGGTCTAGGAATGGTAATCCTCGTCCGATGTATCGTTTTGCAATAGACACAACCAATCTGAGGTTTGATTCCGCAAGTTTTTGTTTCGCAGACAAGTCCCCCATCTCGATTCGTTTCGCAAGAGATACTTCTTCTTCCGCTTTGAGCAAAGGAATTCGTCCAATTTCATTCAAGTACATTCGCACAGAATCTCCTGAAATTTCTGAAAGATCCACTGTCTTTGGTTCTTCTTCCTCTTCTTTTTCCTCGTCATCATCATCATCGTCATCATCTTTATCCGCACCAACAACTTTTACCGCTATTGGTTTTCCCTCTTCTGCTGCTTCTTTCTCTTTTTTAACCTGTTTTTCTTTCCAAATTTTCTCTTCTCGAACATCAATAACTTCAACATCCAAATCAAGAAATAATTCGTAGAGTTCATCGAGCAATATAATATTTTTCTCAATGTTTGGAACGACTTTCATCAATTCCTGCTCTGTAATGAATTTTTGTTCTTTTCCTTTCTGGATAAGTTGTTGTACTTCCTTTGGAAACTTCGCAATTCGTGCTTGAAATTTACCGGCTCCTGCGTCTTTTTTTGATGTCATAGTGTGAATTAAAATTGTCTTAAAAAATCTTTCTTTTGTGAAAAGAGAAGACGGATATCATCGATGCCATATCGCATCATCGCGAGTCTCGTCAGTCCAAATCCGAATGCAAATCCTGAATACTGCTTGGAATCTATTCCACAGTTTTTCAGAACGTTTGGATGAACCATCCCTGCTCCCATGAATTCGAGCCATAACGCTTTCTTTTCTCCTACCTTGGTTGTGAATTCGAACCACATATCGACCTCAAGCCCTGGTTCCACAAACGGGAAATATCCGGGACGAAATCGAATCTTTATTTCGCGTTCAAACAGCTCTGAGAGCATTGTCTGGATAGTGCCTTTCAAGTGGGATAATGAGATATTTTTATCGACGACGAGTCCTTCTACTTGGTAGAAGGTAGCATCATGCGTCATGTCTACATCCTCACTTCGAAATACACGCCCCGGCGCAATGAGTCGAACGGGAGCGCCATGCTCCATCATTGTTCGAATCTGAACGTTTGAGGTTTGTGTGCGAAGAACCGCATTTTCATGCGGATTGTCTGAGTTTTTTTGAATCCAAAACGTATCCTGCATATCACGTGCAGGGTGCGCCGCTGGAATATTGAGGGCATCAAAGTTATGCCACTCTGTTTCTACCTCTCGCCCATCAGCTATTTCAAAGCCCATGGAGGTGAAAATATCTTCAATTTGTCGTTGTACACGAGAAATCGGATGTTGTGATCCTTTTCCACTAAATTTCTGTTTCGTGACATCAATCCAATCAGAAACCAATTTTTCGTTCAATTCCTTTGTCTCAAAATCATTCCTCTTTATCTCATATTCTGTCTGCAATTCTGACCGAACATTTTGAATAGCCGGTCCTGCTATTTTTTTTTCATCAGCAGAAAACTTCTTCAATTCTTTGAAAAGGATATTCAATTCACTTTTCTTCCCTAAAAACGCTATGTTAAATTCCTCAAGAGATACGAGTGTTTTCACTTTCCCAAGCGTTGTTTTTGCTTTCAAGGAAAACTCCGAAACTCGCTCTTGAAAGGTTTTCACGGGCAAAAAGGGTTCAAAAAGGTTGATTTTTCTTCCAAAATCCTGTAAAGTATCTTGATAAGACTAAAAAAGTCAAATTTATCTTCGTTTAATAATGGTTAAATTCAACTTCGGTCTCGGCGGTGATGATCAAGATTCAGCACAAGATGATGGAACAGCCGTTCCTACTCCAGCTGGACAAGATGATGGAGCAACTCCAATGGTTACAGAGCCACCTGTCGTTGAGCCTGTAGTAGAAGATAATGGGACACCAACTGAAGCTCCTATGACAGAGACACCAGCAAATCCTTTTGCTGATCCAGCACCTGTAACAGAAGCGCCAATAGAAACTGAAGCTCCTGTAGTAGAAACCGAAACACCTGCGACGGAAACTCCTGCAGAAACACCGAATCCTTTCTCTTTGGGAAATGATGATGCGATTGTTGCAAAACCTATCTCCATTCCGACTTCACCAGACAAGGAAGACAAACTAGAAAAAACCGAAGCACCAGTAATCACCGAAGTCCCATTACCGACTCCAGAACCAAAACCATTTGAATCATTGGAGCGAAAAGTAGAACCACCAACAAAAGAAGAGTCTACCGAACCAATCATAACAAATGTCGTACTTCCAACTACTAATAACGAAACTCCTGAAGATACAAAAATCGAAACACCAAAAGACGAAGTAAAACCAATTGTTTTAGAAAAAGAAGAAGATAAAACACCGGTAGAACCTCTTCAATCTCTTGCTCCTAGTTTTTCTGAAAAAATAGAGAAAGAGTCTTCACCAAAAGAGGAAAAAACGATTGTTTTAGAAAAAGAAGACACAACTCCAGCAACAAGCACACAAGATGACAACACTTCACAAGCCTCAAAGGACAATCCTTTGGCGACACTGAAGCTTGTAAAACAAGAAATCACAGATTATGTGGCTTCTCACAAAGAAAACATAAAGAAATACCAAGGTGATATTCGAGATCTTGAAAAGAAAATCCAAGTAGAAAAAACTGAACTCTCAAAAAAGAGATCTGAATTCTCTGGACTCTTGAAAGATATGGAATCACTCACACAGGATTTCGGAAGTGGAAACGGAAACGGCGGAAACAAGCCAAACGGAAATCAGAATCGACGACCTGATTCACGAAAATAAGAAAGTAAAAAAAATAAACTACCTCGACCCAAGGGTACGAGGTATTATGCGACCCCATCAAAGA
>CAZEON010000041.1:0-10941 GCA_964513975.1 uncultured Candidatus Peribacteria bacterium | reverse complement strand
TCTTTTTCTTATTCTTCTTCTACCAAGTGTTGCGTTTAACCCTAAAATGTAGGCTTGACTAACAATATATTACTTTAAAATATTTTATACGAAGGCGCAATATAAAATACTCAAGAAGGGGGTTTCTTTTGAGGGAATCCCGTGCTAACGTTTCTAACAATTGGGAATATATCCCGTATTTTATCGCTTTCAACCTCATGAACACTGTTTCAAAACGGTTCCATTTCAGGAAGTTCTCTGTTTTATCAAAGGCAGGAACTCTTTTTTTATTCGGTTTATTTTCTTTTCTGCTGATGCCGAGTGCGTTTGCGTTATCGGACATAACGGTTGCTTCAACAAAAATTCTAGATTCGGATACGATTGAAATTACATTTGTTGATGCTGGGCATAATTTATCTAGTTGCGTCTTTGGGGAAATTTTTATTGATGTAGGAGGTGGAGGGTCAACACCTATAACAGCTACTGCCTGTGCAGTAACCGATGCTGCGGCATGGAAGATTACGGCTGATTTTGCCGCTACTCCTTTTACTGATACCGCTTCAGCTTATATTGCTGCGGAAGGACTTTATCTAGATGCACTCGCTGTTACAGACTCTAATGGCGACACAAATTTACCAGTTGCGGAGGGTGATTCAACGGCAATTGCTGATGGTCAAGCACCGACTCTTACAAGTGTAAACTTTACTGGTGATAGTGAGATTACAGCTATCTTTTCCGAAGCTGTGACGGCTGTTGCAGGTGATTTCACCAATCTTGAAACAGCTGGCGGTTCTGCAGATCTAACTATCAATGGAGCAGTCGTCGGAAGCACAACGACGACGATTGTTATTACTCTCAATCAAGCATTGGGTGACACGAGTTTGAATGCTGGTCAAATTGATATTGCTGCAACTGTTGTGGACACCAGTCTTGCAACAAATGCTTATGCAGGAGTGGCCGATCAGGCTGTTACTGATGGTTAATTGCCAACTTTTGCTATTGCGGGTATTTCTGTTAATGCTGGTGGTGATACTATTGCTTTGACTTTTAGTGAGGTTATGACTGAGGCTTCTTTAACTGAGGCTGATGTTCAGACAGGTTCAGTTATTGCTTTAGGTTATGATGATGATGGTGGTGATACGAATCCGGTGTCACTTACTCAAAATACTGCTACTGCTGTTTGGAGTGGTGGAAGTACTATTTTTACTATTACTCTTGATGAGGCTACTGATGGTGCTTTTATTCCGGATAGTAAGTGGGTTGATGTTGATTTGGATACTAGTGTTGCTGATGCTGCTGGTAATTTTGAAGCTGGTGCTGAAGTAGAGTCTAGTGGAGCTACTAGTAAAGAGGTTACTATTCCAACTTTTACTGTGATTGGAACTTCAGTTGATAATGGTGGAGATACTATTGAATTAACTTTTAGTGAACCAATGGATGTTGCTACTTTAGCTAGTTTGGCTGATATTACTTCAATTGCTGATAGTACAGATAATTATGTTTTAACTAATGCTGCTGGTGTTTGGACTGGATTAACTGTTTATACAGTAACTCTTGATGAAGCAACTGATGGTGAGTTTATTGCTGATACTGAGTCTGTAACTGTAACTTTAGTTGCTGATGTAACTGATTTGGTTGGTAATTTAGAAGCTGGAGCTGGTGTTGCAGATGCTGCAGTTCCAAAAGAAACTACTATTCCAACTTTTACAGTAATAGGAACTTCAGTTGATAATGCAGGTGATACTATTGAATTAACATTTAGTGAACCTATGGATGTTACTTCTTTAGCTGGTATGTCTGATATTACTTCAATTGCTGATAGTACAGATAATTATGTTTTAACTAATGCTGCTGGTGTTTGGACTGGATTAACTGTTTATACAGTAACTCTTGATGAAGCAACTGATGGTGAGTTTATTGCTGATACTGAGTCTGTAACTGTAACTTTAGTTGCTGATGTAACTGATTTGGTTGGTAATTTAGAAGCTGGAGCTGGTGTTGCAGATGCTGCAGTTCCAAAAGAAACTACTATTCCAACTTTTACAGTAATAGGAACTTCAGTTGATAATGCAGGTGATACTATTGAATTAACATTTAGTGAACCTATGGATGTTACTTCTTTAGCTGGTATGTCTGATATTACTTCAATTGCTGATAGTACAGATAATTATGTTTTAACTAATGCTGCTGGTGTTTGGACTGGATTAACTGTTTATACAGTAACTCTTGATGAAGCAACTGATGGTGAGTTTATTGCTGATACTGAGTCTGTAACTGTAACTTTAGTTGCTGATGTAACTGATTTGGTTGGTAATTTAGAAGCTGGAGCTGGTGTTGCAGATGCTGCAGTTCCAAAAGAAACTACTGCCCCTACTGTTTCAAGTGTATCTTGGACTGATGTTGATGGTAGTACTGCTATAAGTGGAACTGATACTGTTGCTGTAACTTTTAGTGAGGTTATGGATACTTCTACAATAATCACTGCCAATGTTAATGATGGACGATTACAATTAACAAATTCACATACTTTTGGAACTTCTGGTATGGCTGTTTCTTGGAATGCAGCTAGGTTGGTTGCTACTATTACTTTAGGTAGTGATTCGACTGTTGTTGATGCTGATACTATTGATCCTACTGCTTCTGTTACTGATATTGTTGGTAATGCTGATGCTACTGGTTCATCCGTTAGTATTGATGATGATGTTGCTCCAACATTTACTGTTGCCGCTACATCTGAAAACGCCGCTGGAGATATTATCGCTTTGACCTTTTCGGAAGCCATGGATACTACAACCATAACAGAGGTATTATTACGATTAAATGCAAACATTACGCTCGATTATTCAACAGCAGCAGACGATGTAGTCGCTTCTGATATCACGCTTACCACCGCAACAGTAGTATGGACAGGAAATACAATTGCAACAATTACGCTGGATGAAGCCACAGATGGTGCTTACATTCCAGATGGGAAATATATTGGGGTTACGTTAGCAAGCGTAACAGACGTGGCAGCGAATGCTGCAGCAGGAACAGAAATATATACCTCTGCGGGAGTAACTGCAGAAACCACAGCTTCTACTGTTACAAAAATAGGAACAGGACTTACTACTTTAATACTCTCTGCTGGAGCAACTGATGATCTTGTGTTTGACGAAATGCTGACTTCGTCTGCTAAAACGGCTGTTCAGACCGCTATCACAGCAGGAGCAAACAACGCTCCTTCTAATTATAGTTGGTCAGGGGGAACGCTTACTATTACCGCGCATGCAACATTGGATACACAGTTCGCAGATGACGTTACCGCCGATGTGACTGATTTGGCGGGAAACACGGCTACATCTTTATTATTAGTAGATTCTCTTTTTTATGGAGGTGGTAGTAGAAGTTGTAGCAAACCCGCTGCTTTCAATTTCTCCCCACAGGAAGAAGTTTCTGCCTTGGAAAGTTTCTCTTTCCTTGTTGCCCCTCCTACACTTTCAGCTGCTTGGAAAGATATTGACTGGGTAAAAGGACAACTTACGGTCATGTTGAATGACGAAATAGTACCCGAGAGCAGTTTGACAGTATCTTTAACAAACGTGACATACACTTCTCTCGTAACGGTTACGCTTCCTTCCGCAGTGACAACTTCAGGAAAAGCACGTATTTCTGTTTCTGCAAATGGAAAACCTATTTCGAATTCTTGCAAAATGAATCAAGCCTTTGAGGTAAATGTAGTTGCTCCCGCTCAATCAACGCAGAGTAGCTCTGGTGGAGGAGGCGGAGGTGGTGGAGGGAGTTCAAGTAGTAGTTATAATCTTAATACTTCATCTCCAACAACCACAAATACACCAGCAACAGTATCTGAACCTCGATCTGAAGCTCGATCTTCACGAAACTTGAATAATATGAAAACCTTCAAAAATGTAGCTATGAAACGAAAAGTTTTCAATGATGTATCAGCAGATGCTTGGGAAAAGGAATATGTTGACAAAGTTTCTTCCGCAAGAATCATGACGGGGTATGCCGATGGATCTAATAACTTTGGAAAGAATGATCCAATTACAAATGCCCAAATTATAAAGGTTGGACTTGAGTCATTTGGTCTTGATATTCCAAGCTCTGTAAGACTGGATCCTCTTTCGGATGTACAGAAAGATGCATGGTTTGCTCCGTATGTTCAGGGGGCAATCGATGTTGGTGTTACACCTCGCATTCTTAATAATCGATTGAGTCCAAATAAACCAATTCTTCGGGGAGAATCTATGAGGTTCCTCGTGGAATTAGCAGGAGTTGATCTTTCTGGAATAGACACTGGGAATAATCCATTTGCAGATATCTCACCAAATCGAAGCTTTGCAGAAGCGGTCTTGTGGGCAACGGAAAATAATATTGTGAGCGGATATGCATCAGGCTCTGACGGAAAGAGGCACTTCGGTCCCTATGACAAGCTTACTCGCGGACAATTTGCGAAGATTGTAGTAAACCTCTTAGAGCTTTTGGGAAAAAACTAAACAGTTTTTCCAAACAGAGTTTTCATTATTGGAACGATAAAATTAAAAAGAACGATAAACCTCTCGAAGTTTATCGTTCTTTTTAGCACTCGATTGACTTTTCTGCTAATGAAAATAAAATCCGTCCGATGGCAGATGATTTTTACAAAGTGCTTGGGGTTGATAAAAAAGCTACCAAAGCCGATATAAAGAAAGCATACCGAAAAAAGGCACAGGAACACCATCCCGACAAAGGCGGGGAGGAGACCAAGTTTAAAAAGGTAAATGAAGCGTATGAAACGTTGTCGGATGATTCGAAGCGTTCGCAATACGATCAATTCGGATCATCGGGTCCACAAGTTGGTGGTGGTGGAGGCGGAGGATTTTCTGGATTTGGGAATGGTGGATTCTCATCAGCGGATTTCGGAGGGATGGAAGATGTTTTTTCGAGCTTCTTTGGAAATAATGGTGGAGGACGATCTGCAAAAAAAAGTACGCGAGGAGGAGATTTGGAAGTAGAGGTAGATATTTCATTTAATGAATCCGTAGAGGGGGTGAAGAAAGTATTTCACTCATCGCACTTCCAACCGTGTGAAAATTGCTCTGCGAAAGGCGGAGAAGGGAAGAAAAAATGTGAGCAGTGTGGTGGAACTGGACGAGTGACGCAACGTATGCAAACACCATTTGGGGTCGTGGCACAGCAAATGGCCTGTTCGCAGTGTAGTGGAGAAGGGTCAAGTTTTGAAAAGACTTGTTCTCATTGCCATGGAGAAGGGCGGAAAGAAAAGAAAACCAAGATCGAAGTGGCTATTCCTTCTGGATCTGAAAACGGAACGACGTTGAGAATGTCAGGAAAAGGGGAAGCCGGACGACGAGGAGTACCAGCGGGGGATTTATATGTCTATGTTCGTGTAGGAGATTCTTCTAAGTTTGAACGACATGGGCTTGATTTGTATTCTTCACTCAAGATATCAGTGTTCGATGCACTATTGGGAGGGAAATTTAAAGTCGAAACCTTTTGGGGAAAAGTAGAGTTGAAAGTTTCAGAAAATACAAAGGACATGCAACTTCTTCGCATTAAAGGAAAGGGGATTCAATCGAACGGAAGAGTCGGCGATCACATCGTTCGTGTCGAGCACGAGATGCCAAAAAAGCTCACGTCAAAAATGAGAGAAGCGTTAGAGCAACTTAAAAAACACTGAACACATTTATTGTTCAATAAAGGACTCTTAAATTTTATCAGCCTTTTGATCAAGGAACGCTTCAATTTTTTCCCACAAAATGGAACAGTCTGGATTATACTCATATTTACAACTTTTGTTTTCAAAATCAGGACAAAACAGAACTTCTTCAGGAAGAAAGCATTCGTCCTCAGTAAAAGATATTTGAGAAATTATTTTCTTAATTATTTCGTTTTTATTAAGGTATTCTTTGTCATCATTAGAAGGTGTTTGAGAAATCACTTCCATAATTTTTTTGTTTTGAATAGGGCATGTTCCATCTATTGAAGCAGTACATTCTCCTTTCACATTGAGTGTGCATATCTTATTCTTACCAGGACGAATACATTTTGAAGAGGGAATTAAAAGTTCAGTCATTTTATAAAATTAAATACTTCGAATAGACATTTAGACTATTCTAAAATATTTGTCAACTTTTTTTTACCCTTTTTTAACAATTCAGTCCGAGTGCGCGATTTGCAATTCGTTGTAATCGTGCCTTTGCCTTGTTGGCTCGTTTTCCCAACGTAGATTTACGTCGACGTTCATTTATTTCATGTCCGCCGTGTTGTTTGGAATCGCCACCTTTATTTGTCATTTTTGAAAGCTAATACGGGCGAGAGTGTATTGCTTTGAAAGAGGTTGTCAATGGTTTTTGAGAAGTAGGGAAGTATTGAAGAAAAGAAGTAATGAAGTAGGAAGGAAAAATAAGGTTAAAGGTTAAAGGTAAAATGTTAAAATAATGTTAAATATAAAATGTAAAATGTAAAAAATAAGCTCTAAGTCCAAAAAACTATTAACTATAAACTGTTAACTGTTCTCAATACACCTTCTCGATTTTAATATCCTTAAAGAAGTATCCAATAATACTTTTGTAATCAAGGCCTTGTTTGGCGAGCTCTCGTGCAGAATTCCCTGACAGTCCTACTCCATGTCCTCGTTGTTCTAATCCTTCATCAAAAGGGAGTGAGCGGGAATACGTCCATGGATACGCGTGACTCCATTTATCAGAGCTCTGTCCTCCACTCTGCGTGAAGTATGGACCAATAACGGGTTGTCCGTTGTAGGTGAGCACCTGTCCTTCGGTTTGTTTAATCAACTCTACTTGCTCGACGTGATACTTCTCCCAATTCTGTCCGAGGTAAAACTGTGAACTCTTTGGATCGTCCTCAAGATCGTAGAGATCAGTTTTAAACTTCCGTCGCATTCCTGAATACACATGGGCATAACTTCGTGCCAATACGTGAATAGCGTGCTTCTTCTCATCGGGCTCTTGTGTTGGTTCTTCGGCTAATCCCCAGAGATACTCTTCAATCGGGAGTTCATTCACAAGGAGAAGTTTTGTTCCGGCCATATGACCATTAATCTGTCGTCGGAACGTGTTGTACGCGTTCTTCTTACTGAGGCCTCGATTATAGTTTCGCACTTCCAAGACTCCTTTTGTTTGTAAACTTACTTCAGAAACCTTCCATGTTTTTCCATCACTCTGGACTTCGAGATATCGTTGATTTTTCTCTTTTTCAAATTGAGGAATAATCTTGATTTGTTTTTGTGATGGTACTGTACCGAGAATTATATTTTTCTCTCGAATCTCAACAGAAGAAGTTCCTACGATATCGGCATAGTTTTCATTAAAGAATGCGAGTTTCACTTTTACATGAGCGATATCAGCTTCCTTTGGAGCGGAAGCATGAAACATGCTTGCAGAGAGTTTCTTTAGGTAATTTGGAGTTTCTTTTGTTGGTTTTGTGTATACCTTATTTGCAGAAATTCTTTGTTTCTTATCCCCAGAAACTTGTACTGATATTTTAAACGTTGGGAGTTCTTCTCCGTGGAAAATTTTATCTCGTAGGAATACGGGGATTAAATCGAGTTCATAGATTCCATTGGCTGTTTTTTCGACAATAATTCTTCCACGAAAGAATCCTTCTTCTCCGGGTTTTACTTTCTTCATGAGTCGAAGATCCGTCACAACCATGCCTTCTGGGATGTTAGAGACAGCAATCTCGGATTTTGGCATCCAAATGTCTTTTGTACCATTGGTAAACGCAATGTTGAAGGTCTTCCGATCATTTCTCTGAATAACCTTCTTTTTCATAATATTAGAAAACTTAATCAGCGGTTCTTTTTTTGGACGTTTGAAGCGTGTGGATTGTTTTAGAATATCAGGAGCGTCCTTACTGAGGGCAAGAAAGTCGCGTGCCATTCGAGAATCAGCTTTCTTTTGTCGATAGAGAATTTCTGTTAGATATGCAGATTGTTCCCTGATTTCGGAGAGATATTTTATAAGATTTTTCCCAGGACAGGCGGTTGCATGACCTTGTTGAGCAACGTCTTTGTGTCCAGAAACGTTATAAGAAAGTATCCCAAGGTGATAACTTTTTCCACTGAGATCGACATTAAATCGTTTCGCATGATCAGCGAGCAAGAGCTTCAAGACTTGCAGTTGTCGAGGTGTAGGTTCTTCGTGTTCGAAGTTTCCCATAAGTGAAATTCCGATGGTTCCAATATTATGATAAGCAACGTGTGCTCCTACAATATCTGCCCCTCCAGCTCGTCCTTCGTAAATATTTCCCTCCCAGTCGATTACATAATTATATCCAATATCTCCCCATCCGCGTGTAATCGTATGAAAAGCGTAAATAGATCGCATAATTTCCATCGGGTCGCGTGTGTGGTTCACATACTCTCCTGTGTGATGGATAACGAACTTACTAATCTTTTTATTCTGTGATAATGGCCAAAAGTACGGTTCTCCTTTTCCATTCTTTGTTTCGACAACCTGTGGTCGGAATTCTGGTTGGATAAGATCTTCTTCGGTTTTAAACCATTTTTGAAATTTTCCACTTTTAGGAGAATAGACTCGAAGGCTCTCATCGGCTCCCCATTCGGTTCGAGAAATGTATTTTGGTTGCTTTACGTACGGAGCCAGTCCTGTGTCAGGATCATCAAAAGTATCGTCATCAAATGGCTCAAATGCCACCTCATCGCTTCCAGACGTTCCATCACTTGTTCCCGCTTCGACAAGCAAGTCTTCCTCCTTGCGTTCTGTATTATAAAAATGAGCAATAACACGGATTGTTTTAGGTGAACGAATAATAAGTGGTTGATCTTTTTTATGATGAATTATTTCTAACACATCATTGCTATCATCAGCTAATTCCCAAGGAAGAAATGTTCCTTCCTCATTTTTAAAAGAGAGTTCGGGTAAAGTTTCTCCATTGGGAGAAAAAAGTGTCACTGCATTGAATTTCATTTCTGTCGTAAGCTGGGAAGTTCCTGCAGGAATCAAAATTTCTGCCTCATGAAAGGACATACCAGAGCTACTATTGAGTAAACTCGCAATTCCCAAAATGAAGCTCACAAGCATTTTATTTTTATTTAAAAATATTCTTTGAAATTCTATTGGAACAAAAAAGATTGGTCAAATTTTTTGTTCATGAATAAAAAAGTTATTAATGACTAACTAATATATGTCATCTCATAATTCTGGAAGGATATCTGGGAACCAGCTACAAATAAATGAAACAGATTCCGCGTTAACGCTTGCAAAAACGAGAATAACGTATCCGATTCTGGTCAAGCCAGAATGACGTGGGGGATTATAGTTGTATCATTATTGCATTCACTGTTTCTTGTATTGTTAAATCACTGTTATTAATTTCATAGCCCGCCTTAATTTTTGTTGTAATCTTATGTACATATCGGGCAGCATCTTCTCCATATATTCTTTTTCTTTTAAGATCTCTCTTTATGCATATTTCAACACTACTTATAAGTGTAAATATTGTGAGAGGGTCTTTCAGTTTTTTCTTTAGATCATCAATTTGTTCTTGATAATAAAAACAACCGTCTATTACAAATGAATTGTTCCTATTTTTTACAATATTTGAAATTATTTTGTTTGTGTTTAGAGTATTTTCTACTGAGTGGTCTTTTAAAAATTTGTCTACAGATATATATTCTGCGTGAATATTTTTTGCAAGAATCTTTGATACTGTTGATTTTCCAACTCCTAAAGGACCTCTGATTATTATCAGTTGTTTTATCATTGATTATTAGTACTTCAATATCTCATTTACGGCAGTGTCGAGTTGTCGATCAACTTTCTCCATTTTCTCCTCCATGGTTGAATCGGTTACTTCGATATCAGCAGGAACTCCATGCATTTCGACAGCACCTTCTTGAATCCATGTTCCTTTCGGTGTTAGCCATTTTGCGACAGTGAGCTTCAATGTTCCACCATTTGCTTGCCGGTCAACCTGCTGGACGGTTCCTTTCCCGTGAGATTTCGTTCCTACGATTTTTGCAATGTCATAGTCTCGAACCATTCCACTAAAGATCTCTGATGCAGAAGCACTTCCTTTGTTCTGGAGAAGTACGATATTATCAAAGCCATATAACTCTCCTCGACGAGAAGATCGGTATTCCTCTGTGTTGTTCTTGTACTCAACAGAGAATATTAAGGCTCCTTTATCGAGTAAAAATTCTCCCATCTCTACGGCTGATGTCAGGAACCCTCCAGGATTGTTTCTCAAATCAAAGATGATTCCACGCGGTTGTTTTGGTAACACTTCTTCAGCGAGTATCTTTTGGAAATCTTTTCCTGTGGTGCTTGTAAATTTATGAATTCCTATTATAGGAACTGATTTACTCCATTTAACAGTGATTGATGGAACCGTAATTTTTCCACGTGTAACGATTATTTTTTGAATAGTTTCTTCTCGTGAAATAGTAAGAGAAACAGTTGTTCCCGCTGGTCCTTTAATACGAGCGATAGTTTCAGTAATAGATTCTCCTTCGATAGTTTTTTCATCGACTGCTATGACAACATCTCCAGCCATAATACCTGCTTTTTCTGCAGGAGAACCCGTAATGGGAGCGGTAATCATGAATTTTTCATTCACCATTTCTACGTACGCTCCGATTCCTTCAAATTGTCCTTCAAGACCTTCTTGGAATGACTTTGTCTTTTCTGGTTCGATGTAGGTTGTATATTTATCTCCGAGTTTGGTTACCATAGCAGCAATAGCGGCATCAACCATTTCTTTTTGTTTGGTTTCCGTTAATTGCTCAGGGAATCTGTATTGAGTAGTAAGCTTTTTAAAAACGTTTTCTAATATTAATCCGTTTGGAATACGAAGTCCTCCAGAGGATTTTGTTCTTGAAGGCGTATTATTTCCAATGACTTGTATTTCAATAGTTCGTTTTCGTGATGTTGGTCGCGCATAACTTCTTTCGCGAGTTTGAGTTTGTGTTGTTCGGTT
>CAZEON010000040.1:0-11174 GCA_964513975.1 uncultured Candidatus Peribacteria bacterium | reverse complement strand
GGAATTTCTTCTCCTATCTATTGCGACTGCCGAGAACTGATGTCGATTCCCGAAGCGCGGGATTTGATTGTAAAAAGTTTTGTTGATTTAATCGAAGAGGAAGGATTGAATGCGGACGTAATCGCCGGAACAGCGACCGCTGGAATCCCGTGGGCGAGCTTTGTCGCGCAAGTGCTCAATACTCCCCTGCTCTATGTCCGAGGAAAACCAAAAGGACACGGTGTGGGAAAGATGGTTGAAGGACGATGTAAACAAGAACAGAACATCTTGGTAATTGAAGATGCCATCTCCACCGCTGGATCATCCATCCAATCCGCTCAGGCGCTCCGAGACGAGCTGGAAGCAACGATAGGACATGTACTCGCTATCTTCTCCTGGGACACTCCACAGAGCCATGTGAACGCTGACGAAGCGAACTTAGAATTGCACCCACTGACACACTTTGGCGAGATTGCAGAAACACTACTGGAAGCTGGAAAAATTACTGAAGACCAAAAAGCATCGCTTGAGCGATTTCATGAGAATCCGACAGAATGGAAAAGGTAAAAGGTAAAATGTAAAAATAAGTTTTAAATTGTAATTTTAAAATTGGAAATTCTTTTAACCTTTAACATTTAACCTTTAACATTATTCTCCTACCGCCCCTGCTCGTAGAGCATTTGGATTTCTTTGAGGGAGAGGGCTCGGTCGTAGATGCGAACGTCGGCTATTTGACCATTAAAAGGTTGTGCTCCAACGCCATATCTTCCAATATATGCAGAATTTGTTGAAGTTGTGGGATTGATATGAGTGCCAGCAATATTGGTATCTTCCACACCATTTATGTAAATTTTACCAACAGAGCCATTCACAGTACCGACAATATAATACCATTGATTTATTACGAAAGGAGCGGTGCTACTTCTAGAAAGTTGCACTTCGCCAGATTGATTGGTCCGTATATTTAGACGACCCGCATCAAAGTCGAAATAGTAACCATCAGAGGTCCAATCTCCACGTATAAAAATGGTTTGTGCCACCGATACTGTATCGAATTTTACCCATGCTCCAATAGTAATTGCATCCGTAACATCCAAATTACTATCACTTCCCACATCCACATAATCATCCACCCCATCAAAACTCGCCACATTCCCCACCAAACTCGCCCCCGTCACCGTTCCTGCATTTCCATTTCCACTGATATCCCCTGCTCCCGTACTTAACGGCCAATGCCCGACTGGGGAGGCGATGTCAGCGCCGTTGTAGAGATCGAGAATTTCTGTGTCTGAAAGCACTCGGTCGTACAATTGAACATCGGCGATATTGCCGTCAAAGGGGTAATTATCTCCTGCTGGGCTATGACCGATTCGAAAATTTGTTCCAGATGTCCAAGAAGGACTAGTAGCAGAATCCGATCCTTTGGAAATTCCATCAAGAAAAAGTTCTGCTGTACTGGTAGAAGCGTCATAGGTAAGCACGCCGTGATACCAAGTTCCTACCGACAGAACGCTTGAAGCAGTTACGATAGGATCTCCGGAATCAAGTTGGATTAATAGTGCCGATTCACCTTGTATTAACCGAAATTCATTGAAAGATTTTCCAGCAATTAGGTGATATCCAGAAACGGTATCCGGCTTAAACCAAGCTGAAAGTGTGAAATCTTGTGCATTTGTGAGATTAAATTCCGAGAGTGTCCCCGCATCAATCACATCATCCATCCCATCAAACTCATACCCATGATTCCGGATATCGGCACCGTAGATGGTTCCGTGATTTGATTGTGGAGTGGTGTCAGCGGTGTGGAGTTCTTTGATAACAAAAGAAGTAATATTTGTTGTTCCTGCAGTTTGTGCAAAAAAGTAAATATGGGAATTTGTTGCTACAAAATCAAATGTCTCATTGAATGTATTAGAAAGAAGTGGCGAGTAGTATTCTGGGTGCTCAGAATCTCTTAAATATAAACTAGTGATTGTTGTATCACCACTAATAGTGGCTCTGTATTTTTTTCCTGTTACAACTTCATTGAAATTAAGCATTCCTCCTGCACCAGCACCCATTGTAAATGTATCTGAATCTACAATTGCAGCTGTCCCGGTAGCCGTCCATCCACTGGTAAAATCCCAACCTGAGAAAAGATCCGTCCCCACCTTCTCCCCCTCCGTCGTCAACGGCCAGTGTCCCACGAGTCCCTTATTGAGACTTCCGACGACGGCTTGTTTCGATTCACTGTGGCCTTCGGTGTAGAGAGAGGTGATTTCGGTGGTGGAGAGAATGCGATTAAAAACGCGAAGATCAGAAATCTGACCGTCAAAGGTACGATCTTGTGCCGATCGGTTTCCAATAATAACATTAGAAGTTCCAGCAACGGGAGTTCCAGAGGACTGATCAGCGGTGCCACTGAGGGCAGGAGCAGTGTTTACATCTCCAATGTAAAAGTTTGCTATTCCTGCACTTGTACGAGTTACCGTCACAAATTGCCATTTATTCAATTCGATTGAATTTGTTGCTGAAGTAGTTCCAGTCTCACCATTCGATGAAAAAACTAACGAATTTGGCCCATCTTCCCTTACATATAACATCGTTTTTCCATTATCAAAAACTCTCCCTATTCCGCCATTATCACCAGATTCACCCCAACTAGTAGGATAAATCCATCCTGCAACCGTTACATCACCTGTTCCAATCATATCCGTTCCCGTATCTACATAATCATCCACCCCATCAAACGTCGCCGATTCACCCACAATTGTCGCCCCACTCACTGTCCCCGCATTTCCATTTCCACTGATATCTCCCGCTCCCGATGAAAGTGGCCAGTGACCGACTGGTGAAGCAATGTCGGCACCGTGGTAGAGATTCAATGCTTCGGTGGCAGAGAGCGCACGATCGTAGACGCGGATGTCAGCAAGAGAACCATTCAAGTTATATCCATCACTCATGGCTCCTATTTTTATAGCATTGGTTCCCGAATCAATGGATCCCGTATTGGCATCGTCAACGGTAATGCTTTGAGAAACTCCGTTGTAATAAATAGACCTTCCCGTAGAACCATCATAAGTGATAATAACATGAGTCCATGCATCATTTGAGAGGGCAGTATTTGCTGTAAATCGAATCGCGCTGGAGGAGGTATTGGCGGCCTCAAAACGAACCTTACTGTCGGCAAGATGGGTATTCCATTCTAGACCTCGATTTTTATCTATAATTCCACCAGTATGTGTTGCATTTGGCTTTATCCAAGCAGAAATGCTTATGGCAGAGAATCCTTTCAAATCAGAATTATCCGCAATATCTATCACATCATCCGTCCCATCAAAACTGTATCCATGATTCCGAACGTCTGCCCCGTAGATCGTGCCGTGATTGGCGTGACCGGTGGTGTCGGCGGTGTGGATTTCTTTGACAGAGTAATCATCAAAATATCCAGTAGCATTTGCAATAGTTGTTGTTGAAACGTATAGTCGTACAATTGTACATCCTTCTGGGGCAATGAATTCATAGGTTCTCTGTGTCCACTCTGGTAAATTTTCTTGTGTTCGTGGTCTAATCCAAACAGAGTTTGAATGATCATATATAGCATAACTTACCTCATTATTAGTATCAGTAGCAGATTTAAGCCATCCTCTAAATCGGTACTTTTTCCCAGGAGTAACCGTGACATACTGAATAGCATAATGTACACCTGTATCAGCATTTCCAACGAGTTTTAATGATTGATTTCCAGAATGATAATTCCCACTCCCTGTTTCATTTGAAATAGTTCCTGTTCCATTTACCTCAAAAGAAGCAGCTGGATCAGATTCCATATCCCCAATAGAAAAGAGCTCATTCCCCACCTTCTCCCCCTCACTCGTCAACGGCCAATGCCCCACGAGTCCTTTCTTGGTATTTCCAGAAGAGGTGGTTTGATTTCTTCCTTCGTAGATTCCTTTAATTTCTGAGAAAGAAAGAGCACGGTCGTATGTGCGGACGTCGGAGATGGAACCATCGAAAAAATCAGTAGATTGAGCGGCTGAGTGATGTCCAATCCTCATCACGGTAGCAGCAGTTGTGTTTAAAAAACTTTTTGTATCAATAAGAACTCCGTTTTGATATCCTTTCATGGTTCCATTGTTCCATGTTAATACGATATGAGCCCATTCTCCGTAAGCGGTATTTGGAAGGGGTATGTTAACGGAAGGATTTCCTTTTGATAATAGAAAATAAGGAGAAGACCTCGATATATACGTTCTTATATTTGCGTTTGAGTGAAAGGCAAACCCCCCACTTGCATCTGCTTTCGCCCACATGGTAACGGTTCCCGAAGTGGGAGATATATTACTCGCGGCACTATCTGCATTGATGTAGTCATCCGTTCCATCGAAGGCAAGGGCCTTATTTGTTTGTCCGCGTCGGTCAACGGTGTAGGTCGCGCCGTAGATCGTCCCATCGTTGTTGTTGACGGTGGAGTCGGCGGCGTGGATTTCTTTGATGGTCACGTTATCTATTGAGCCCGTAAAAGCAGTCATTCCATCAAAATCCAAGTTTGTAGAAGTAACACAAGTCAATATTTCAGTGTATGTTCCGTTAGCACTTCTTGTTATCCCTGCTTCGGCAACATCATTTCCACCAACTTCTATCCTTACAGAACCACTAGAATAATTTGAAATCGTATAGGATGTAAAATATTTTTTTCCTATCGTTAGAGGTGCAGGACTTTGAAGAAGTCGGTCTACGGAAGCAGTTGCATTAGCAGTTCCTCCACTAATGGCCCACCCTGTTTGCTTCGTCCAATCACTATCACTACCAAAACCACCATTTATTACGAGATCACTTCCCACATTTTCACTTTCTTCATTGAGTTGCCAGTGTCCTACGAGTCCTCCAGAACTATTTCCACCACTTGAGATTGAGACGGTCATGGCGTTTACATCAGTAAGGAAGAATGGAAGTAATGAAGTGAGGAAGAGGAGGGAGAACAAAAGAACTTTATGAACAAGGGGTTTAAACCCCTTGTTCATAAAGGGAATTTTCAAATCCAACCTGGGTTCTGTCCTAAAAAAACTTTTGTAGAACCCGGGTTGGATTTTCGGGTTTACTCGCCGACTAGTCGACTCGCAAACTTGTGATCTTGTAATCTTGTTTCTAGACATTTTCATTTTTTCTTCTGCTTTTAGACTTTTTATACGTTCTTTCTGGTCATTTGACTCCCGAGAATATGGATTCTCGACTGCATTGTTTTGGGCAACCACAAGGGATTGCCTCTACAATTATTTTTTTATTTATTTTTTTAATCATTATTCCTTAACTATTAACTGTTAACTGCCTCACGGTCTCCCTTGATTATACAGCATTTGGATTTCCTTCACTAAAAGTTAAGGTCCCACCATCATTACCACAAGTACAAGGGGAAGACTCTGCTTCGCTAAATAAAGATAAAGCTGAATCTTTAGCCGGGTCAAATTCTCGAATTAAACAATTAGTATCAGGAGAACTAACACAACCTCTTAAAGAAGAAAACTGTAAAGTATTAAAACTAGAAAATTTAGAATCACCAACACTTGTATTTACGTCATCAGCTTGATAAGTGTTCGAGCTAGTCCAATATCCTGAATCATAATGAAAAGTAGTGGTATCAGCCTGGGTTTTCATAATCATAGTCCATCCACCATCATCATTAGTCAGGTCACAATAAGCTTGAAATTTGTCACTCGTTTCCTGAGCAGTAGGATCAATATAATATGTTCCGTCAATAGTAACACCACTCAATAAAATAGCCTGACAAGAAACACCAGGATAATCTGAACTACCTACAGTTGATTTACCAGCTTCAGCACTAGCGTTTCCATAATACATATACACCGTTGTTCCAGAAGTAGGAACCGAAGGCAATAACCCCCAAACATCGACACTCGTGTTTGTTGAATCCTCAATCCAATATTCTACAACATTTCCATTAATATCAGTAAACCGAAGATCATCAAGGTCTGATTGGAGTTTCCCAGCGGTAACAAGCGCGCTTAAATCTGTCCCACTGATAATTTTAACCTGCGTATTTGTTTGCGCTGTACTGGAATTCGTAATCGCAATTTCTTTTCGATACAACCACCCATCGTTCCACCACTCAGCAAAAGCTGATTGTGTATTTGAGAAAAGAAAAAATCCCCCTCCAATCAAAAAGACTAAAGCAAAAAATGCAAGCACCTTGTGATGATTTCGCAGAGCCCCTAGTTGAACAAGAAATGTGTTCAATAGTTTAAAAGGTCTGGACCCCAAACCACCTAGGGTCCGGACCCTAGCTAGGTAGAAAAAAACCTCTTTCAATCTTTTCCAGAGTGCAAGAAGATACCCCCTCCCGCTCCCCCTTAGAGGGGGAGAAGAAAAGGAAGTAGATTTTTTCTTTTTTTCATTGTTCATTATTACTGTAATTCAAGAGCGTTAAGACGTTGTTCGAGAAGTTCTATTTGTATTTGTTGTGCCTCTATTTGTGTATCTTGCACTTCAAATCGAAACATAATGTTTGCCGCCAATGTTTCAACCATACTATTGATTTCCTTTACTGCCTCGATAAGAAGACTCGTCAATTTACTATAGGCAATAGATTTGTATCCTTCGTCATCTGTTAATACTACCTCTGGAACAACCTCTTCCACCTCCTGAGCGATAAGCCCCATTTGAAGACTTTGATCTTTTGTTTCATCAATCCATTGATAATTCACTCCTTGCAGACTGAGAACTTTTGATAACGCATTTTGAAGTGGCGTAATATTCTTCTTGAGTCGGACATCTGAACTATCGGTAATAGTAAACCCACGAATAGTTCCATTTACATCAAGTTTGTAGGATGGTGTCGTATCATTGATTCCGACGTCGCCAGTCCCCTTTGGCATGAGGGACAAATTAATATTGGTATCGGTTCCGGCGGTGGCGATTTGCACAGCAGCAGTAGTAGCGGATGGAGTCACGTCAAGGTAGTTAACTCCGCTGGTAGCCGTGTTTATTCGAATTCCTTCTACTCCTCCCGAAATGAGGGAAAGTTGGTCGGCAGCGGCGTGTCCAATTCCCGTATTTTCATCACCACCATTCGGAATAAATACAGGAACAGTAGCCGTGGCGTCAACATTCTTTATTTCAAACCTTGTTCCAGTGGCACCACCAAATGTTGCTCCTGCGAAACTCCACCGATTAAGTCCAGTAATAGCAACGTTTAGCGTATCATCACTACTTTCATAAAACCCACTATCACCATCTCCAAATGCGAGTGTTGGAGTAGCTTGCAAAGCTCCAGGAGTCTCATTTAGAGTCAATAAACCCGTCGGACTCGTCGTTCCAATCCCCACTCTACTATTCTGAATCCCTCCTGAACCGTCAGCCTCAGCGTAAACCGTTAGAATGTCAGTCGCGTCTACTGCGAAATTGTATCCCTCAACTACACCTGCGGCTGGCGTTGCTGTAACCCCCATGTCAACGAGCGTTACCAATCCCGAATCGTCCGAGAGGTCGAGCGTGCCTATATTGATTGCTGTTCCAAATTCTATTTCATCAGAAGCGTTTGTCTTTATCGCATTAATCGTTCCCGTCCCAGCATTATCTGTCCATTTGAGCCACATATCGTTCACGGCCACTTCGATATAATCGGTCGTATCATTTACAAATTTTACCAATTCGGTTCCACCAGAAATGAGTGAAAAATTATCATCAGCACTCTCATAGAACCCCGTATCCCCATCTCCAAACGCCAAACTCGGCTCTGCCGTATCCCCAATCACACTTCCCCCTTTCCCAATAATTACTTGTGGATCCTGAATACCTCCTGATCCGTCAGATTCGGCTTTTACAGAAAGAATGTCCGTAGCGTCAATCGCAAAGGAATAGGATTCCTCCGTGTCAGCACTTGCGGAACTTGTTACTCCCATGTCAAGAAATGTAATCGCTCCTGAATCATCCGAAAAATCCATCGTCCCAATATTTATCGCACTTCCAAATTCCAGCTCGTCATCGGCATTAACTTTAATCGCATTAATCGTTCCCGTGCCAGCATTATCCCGCCATTTGAGCCACATGTCATTTTCTGCAACTTCGATGTAATTCTCGGTATCTTCCACAAGTCGCATCATCTCGACACCTCCTGAGATGAGGGAGAGTTGGTCGGCGGCAGCATGTCCAATACCAGTGTTGACGTCACCTCTAAAAACATAAATTGGAGCAGTCGCCGTGGCTGCAATCTGGCTTAAATAAAAATAGTTATTTGTATCTATTCCTTGGAACTTATCTGCGTCTATTAGGTACTTCGCTGTTCCTCCAATAGAAACCCTCATTACATCATCACTACTTTCATAAAACCCACTATCCCCATCTCCAAAAGCGAGCGTTGGAGCGGCGGCGGTTCCTGTCAAATCTCCTTGTGGATTTACAATCAATTGCTCAGTCGTGGCTTCTGAGAGTCGAGCGATTTCTTTCGCTCCAGCGATGAGGGAGAGTTGGTCGGTTCCTGCGTATCCTATTCCTGTATCGTTGTCGCTTCTGTTTGGAAGAATATTTGGATTTGTAGCACTTGGAGTTTCAAAATAAAGAGCTGACTTTCCAGAACTTGCATTTCCAAAAATATTACCACCAACTTCCCAACGCATACTTCCACCAGTAGAAATAAATATAGTATCATCAGCATACTCATACAATCCACTATCCCCATCTCCAAAGGTAAGACCCGTGGAGAGTGTTCCGGTTCCTCCATTCACATGAAGCGCTGAGAGAGGACTCGTCGTGCCGATTCCTACATTCCCCTCAACCAAAAGCCCGTTCGTCGGGGCAGTATTAGTTCCCGAATAAGTCACACCAATAACCGCACCTCCTTCGATGTCTAATTTGTTTTGAGGACTCGTCGTTCCGATGCCTACATTTCCCTGTATTGCTAAATCCCCGGTGGTCGTTCCATCAGACCACGCACCGTCGCCAATCATTACATTTCCAGCGACACTTAACTTTTCTCCGGGGTCGTTTAATCCGATTCCTACGTTGCCTGTAGTTCCTTTAATTACTATTCCATAATTATTTGAACTCCAAGGAGCAATAATAAAATTTCCATAATCAGTAGTTCCATTAGAAAAAATTATTCCCGAATCTCCTTTCTCAACAAGAGGATTAAAAGTATCAATTTCCAGTTTAGGAAGAACCTTTAACCAATTTGAATCTTTCTTAACATTAATACCATCTGTAGCAGAAGATGCTTCAACATCCAACTTCGCCCCTGGACTCGTCGTTCCGATGCCTACGTTGCCTGCTTCTGTTACAACTAATCCCTCTATTGCTTCATTATCTCCAGTAACCCTAAGTGAATATCTTTCATTACTACTACCTGTTGAATCAAAATGAACAATAGCCCTTCCACCTGCACCAGTAGCACCCTCAACTTTTAATCCAGTTCCTGTTGAAGTAGTAGAAATTGCAGTTATACCCAATTTAGCAGTTGAATCTATCATTCCTATTCCAACTTTGCCTAGGTGGTTTATCCTTAATGCCTCATTTAAAGATGTTGTACTTCCAGTCCAAAAACTAAATCCAACTTGTGGGTCGTTTGTATTTAATACTGTATTTATAGCACGTATTCTTGCCACAGTTCCAATACCTCCTCCACTTCCGTCAGAAGTTTTAAAATCTATATCTCCCATTGTTACTCCATTCCAATTTGGAGAACTAAGGGATTGTTCGTTAGTTAGTTTTAAAACAGGAGTAGTATCAGATATATCCAACTTCGCTGACGGACTCGTCGTCCCGATACCTACTTTACCGTTGCCTACATTAAGAGTACTATCAATTTTCACTTGTGCTCCAGCATCTTCCCCTGCATTAATTATAAATTGTCCTGGATAAACGCCATGTTCATTTCCTGCTAAAATCATTACAGCTCCTCTTGATGAAGAAGCTGAACCTCCCCCTCCAAATCTTATGTCTTTGTTATCCGTACCATCTGCTGTATCTGTAAAAATTCCAGTAGCAGCTGTTTTAAAATAAATATTATTAGACAAACTTATATTTCCTGTAACCTCTAGTTTCTCACCCGGACTCGTCGTTCCGATGCCTACATTCCCATCATCTGCAATCGTCATCCGTGTCGCGAGGCTTGAGGTTCCTGTCTGGAAATTCATATCAGTGTTGAGCGGTGCACCGATGGTGTCGGTGGAGATAACCATATTGGAGAGCGTTGAGGTTCCTGTGACTTCGAAGTCTCCATCGATAGTAACTTTTTCGTTCTGCGTTCCCCCACTCCCGTCCGCTTCAGCTTGCACGGTGAGAATGTCGGTGGCATCGATAGCAAGAGCGTATCCTTCTACTGTTCCAGAACTTGGCGTTGAAGAAACCCCCATGTCGACCAATTTGACAAGACCAGAATCATCCGAGAGTTCGAGAGATCCGATATTGAGCGGCGCTCCAAACTCGATTTCATCATCGGCATTTACTTTCATCATATTGATCGATCCAGTGCCGACATTGTCGATGGCAGAAATCCAGTTGTCATTGGCAATGGTGAGGAGCGTGGCAGGGGTGGTGGTGCCGATGCCGACGTTACCAGAATCAATGATTGTCATCTTTGTACCACCTGAAGCATCTGTTCTAAAATCGATGCTACCTCCATCAGCAACTCGTATGCCTAGATTGTTTTCACCAGAGACAATATAAGATGTTGAACCCCATTCGAGTCGTTCATCAGTGTCCAACATGATGTCGCCACCAGAGACAGTGAGTTTGTCACCTGGACTCGTCGTCCCGATTCCAACGTTGCCGTTCTCTAATACCGTCATAACCTCAGTCCCTCCTGTTTCAAATAAGTTAAGAATATCAGTTGTTCCTGTGGTTTGTACAGAAAGTTTAGCTCCTGGACTTTCTGTTCCTATGCCAACGTTGCCATTAGTTAAAATAGTCATTAAATCATCTCCAGCAGTTTCAGCAATAACTTCTAATGTAGCTAATTCTAACTCATTTAATTCTTCATCCGTTGGGACTGTGAACCCATCTGGGGCTGCTGCTAAAGCTCCTGGATAATTATATAAAACACCATAGTCTGTGTAATTAGCTGTTGCTTTTGCTGTGGCTACATCAGTTCCGTCATATCCATAGACATAATACTTAGCAACACTTTCACTTCCGTCTGCTACTGCATTTACACTTGGTAAATAGGCAAGATTTTTAGTCATCCATACTTGATTACCTATTTT
>CAZEON010000039.1:0-11191 GCA_964513975.1 uncultured Candidatus Peribacteria bacterium | reverse complement strand
AATGCAAAACAAAGCTCCATACGGAACAGAAGTAAAAGAGGAAGAGGTGAAAGAGTCCGACTCTTCTGAAGAAGCTACGCCGGACAAGGAAGTAAAAGCAAAAGCAAAACCTGAAAAGAAAACAGAGGCGAAGAAGGCTCCTGCAAAAAAGCCGATTGCAAAGAAAGCACCGGCGAAAAAACCTATCGCTAAAAAATAGCCATGAAATTACACGAACTGAAACCCAAACAAGCGAAAAAAGACCGAATCCGAAAGGGTCAAGGGAACGCTACAAAAGGAACCTTTGCTGGACGAGGGTGTAATGGACAAAACTGCCGAGCTGGTGGAGGTGTTCGTCTTGGTTTCGAAGGGGGACAAACTCCACTTATCCAAAGAATGCCAAAGAAACGAGGATTCCGAAATCCAAACCGAGTAGAGACTTTTGCAGTAAACATAGAAGTTATTGAACATTTTTACAAAGACGGAGGAAAGGTAAACCTCGAAACACTTCTTGCACACAAGATCATTGGAAAGAATGACGGGAAAGTAAAGATTTTGGGAGAAGGAGAACTGACAAAGAAACTTGAAATTGGAGCTGAACTTTTGATTTCAAAAAAAGCAAAAGCCGCTGTAGAAAAGGCAGGAGGAAAAGTGGCTGAATAAAGCCAATCACTCATTCTGATTGCCCAGTGTTTTCTTGGAGAGCTAAAAAAGCTCTAGTAATTTTTCTGTAAACAAGGCCACATCTGCTCTACGAACAATTAGATAGAAATCCTCTTCTTCATAAGAAATGAAAAATCCTCCCGCACCAAGTGCTGTGACCCTCTTTTTATTCTTTGAGAGTTTCAATAATTCCTTTTCCTTCTCCCCCAAAAAAGATATCTCTTCATCATTGTGTAAAACTGCAAGGACTCGCTCTGAAACTTCACGAGGACTCAGGAGTGATTGTCCAAGGGGTTTAACATACATCCCTGCTGGAAGACGGAATTTAAACAAAGTCCCTTGGTCGAAATCACTTGGAAGATCAATTTCTGGAATTTCACAACGGAACTCCTGCCCTTCAAGCATTAGAATCTCAAGCAAAGAAAATTCATCTAAAGATATGTTTCGCATCTCTTTGTTTTTACACATTCTAGAGACATTGTCAATTAATTTGTTGACAAAAGCAACAGACTTTGCTAGGGTTCACGAAATTTTCCAAAAACATGAAAGACATTCCTCTCGCTCTCACTTTCGACGATGTACTTCTCGTACCGCAGTATTCTGAAATATTGCCAAAGGAAGTAAGTCTCACGACGAAGTTCTCTCGAAATGTAGAACTCAATATCCCCCTCGTATCGGCAGCAATGGATACTGTAACCGAGGATCAAATGGCCATCACTATGGCCCTTCACGGAGGAATAGGAGTGATCCACAAAAACTGTGATCCCGATGAGCAAGCGGACATGGTGCGAAAGGTGAAACGATTCGAGAACGGATTCATTCGTGAACCACTCGTTCTTTCTCCAAAAAATACAATTGCTGAAGTAATTCAAATTCGAAAAGACCGACACTTCAAATCAATTCCTATTACCGAAGACGGAACATTGGAAACAAAAGTGGTTGGAATGATTTCTCGGAATGATTATCTTCAAAAACACGAAAACTGCACCGTGGAAGAAAGAATGACCGAGATCAAGGATCTCTTAACCGCGACTGGGGAAATTTCCCTCTCTGCGGCAAATGACATTCTTGAAGAATCCAAACATTCTAAACTCCTCATGCTAAGCAAAGACGGCACGCTGAGTGCTCTTTTGACCCGAAAAGATATCGAACGCAATGAAGAGTTTCCAAACGCCTCAAAAGACAAAGATAAACGATTAATTGTTGCTGCCGCTGTTGGACCAGCTCATAACCGAGATGAACGGGTAAAGAAGCTTGTAAAAGCAGGTGTAGATGTTCTTATCGTTGATACGGCTCACGGACACTCGAAAGGAGTTATCGATTGTGTGAAATATGTAAAAGAAAAATTTCCAAAAGTAGATGTTATCGCTGGAAATATCGCCAGCCCGGAAGCAGCAGAAGCCTTAATCAAGGTTGGGGCCGACGGACTCAAGGTTGGAATCGGGCCAGGGTCTATTTGTACAACTCGAATTATCGCAGGAGTCGGAGTTCCGCAACTCTCCGCTGTTATGGATGTGGCAGAAGTCGCCGCTCGACACAAGGTGCCTATCATTGCTGATGGAGGTGTTCGATATTCAGGAGACGTTGCCAAGGCACTCGCTGGAGGAGCAAGCTGTATTATGATTGGATCACTCTTGGCGGGAACCTCAGAAGCCCCTGGAGAAATGATTTACTCTGGAGGAAAAACCTACAAATACTACCGAGGAATGGGATCAATGGCAGCCATGCTCAAGGGTGGAAAAGAACGATATGCCCAAGCAAACGTCGCTGATGAGAAACTCGTTCCGGAAGGAATTGAAGGAAAGATTCTCTTCAAAGGAGAAGCGAAGGCTGAAATATACCAACTCTGCGGAGGGGTTCGAAGTTCTATGGGATATAACGGAGCCAAAGATATCGCTGATTTCCAAAAGAAAGCACAATTCGTTCGAATCACAGGTTCTGGAATCAAAGAATCGCATCCTCATGATGTGTCTATCTTGAAAGAAGCGCCGAACTATCGAGGGTAGAATTTAAGCAATTTTTGCTTTCAGTGCCTCTACTTGTGAATCTTCGCTATCTTGTTCTGCTGTTTCTGCTGTAGTATTTTTTTCTAATTGAAAAGACTTAAAGTCTTCTTTGAATTCAACGGCTGTTTCCATCATTTGATCCCCCGCTGTTTTGATAATATTTTCTTTCATAGAAATTTCTGGCATCTTGTCTCCATTGAGGGCGGACTGAACTGATTCGAATTTTTGTTTCAGTTCATTTGCCTTGTTTTGAGAGACTGTTCCCAAGTGTTCAAGCATTTTATCAACGAATTGAATTGATTTTTCATCAAGTGTTCCTACTTCCTGAAGGTGGTTTATAAAATCCACTCTCGTTTGTTCTGGAATTTCTTCGATTTCCGTGAACCAGATGATAAAGTTTTCGAGATCGGTGGTAAAAGTATTCATTATGAAACTTGCATGCTAAGAACTATCGCTTGTTGATTCGGGTTTGAATGAGGAAGCACAAAATCTTCCGGGGCGTTAAGTGTTGTTATCTGTTTCCCCTCTTTTGACATTTTTTTATAGATTCCCAAATTTGACCGTGCTTCTCCTCCTTTCACTGAAGGTCCTGTTAGTACATAAATCTGGTCTTTCCCTTCCAGCATAACCCAATCTCCATTTTTACGAATAACACGAAGTTTTTGAATTTTCTCTAGATTTTTCTCTAGGCTTTTTGGCATTTGGAATAATTGATCCGCTATTGTTTCTCGGAAGTTAAGACTTACGGTTGCCCCCTCTGGAATTTTTTGAAGAATATCGAACTGCTCTGTTGTATTCTTTTCAAGAAATCCTAAATACTTTTCCGTAATATCATTTCTAAATTCTTTTACCAATACCTTTTTCGCTCGATCTTTAAGCTTTTTATCAGGATTTTTTATACTTGTTCTTATGGGTTCAAATTTTAGTTCCCCTACTTGTACTACATCAGAATAAAAAGAATCCGGTTGTGTAAAGGTAAACCGCTGCAAGTTATCATACGCTCCCCTAATTTTTGATAGTTTTTCCTCTGCCTTTTGCTTTGTCCTTTCTTTCCCGTCTATTAGAGATCGAAGTCCTTCTGCAGATATCCCCTCAACTGAAGAAACGGGTTTCCCTCCTACAACTGAAGATGGAACTCCTTGCATTGCTATTTTCTTGTTTGCAAGAAGGGTAAGCTCCTTTTCAAGTTTTTCAATCACTCCGGAACCTCCCCCCAACCCTTCCGTATAACTTTTTACAATAGCAGAATTCGTTACTCCGGGCGATCCATTAAAATTCGTAGTTGGAATTTTATCTTTCAGAATGGCTTTGTAATCTCTCACATCTTCTTTCCATTGTTTTATATTTTTTTCAATAATGCTTCGCGCTGTTTTTAATTTGTTCCAAAGCATGTCCATTTTCGCTTGCTCTTTCTCGGGAAATTTTAACTTCAATGATTCGTAAAGAGTGTAATTTCCATCAAAGATAAGGAATGTTTTTTCTACAGAAGAACATGTTTTATCAAATAATTTGGCATCAAATTTGTCTACATCTAAAACAGTTGCTAATTCTTTTAAATTATTATCAATGCCTGTCGATTGCCCTGTCAATTGTTGTACATTTTCAATTGTTTCCTTGAGACCCTTTTCGGCCTTTGCTAAATCTCCAGTATCTTCAAAATCATTCTCTGTTTCTTTGTCTAAATTCTTAAGGTATTTCAAAAATTTTCGCTTTACATCATTGTTCAAACCCTTGAGAATGGACAAATTATCTTCTAAATACACTGAAAAATACATGAGTTTTTCTGCAGGAGAGAGTTCTGTTCCTTGTTTTCCTCCATAAACAGCATCATCCAGTTTTCCTTCATCTCCCGTAAGTTCCGCTTCTATTTCTCTTGCGATTTGTTCTGTATTTAAACTTTCTTCGCTTGGATTGACCCCTCTTCCTACAAGGGTTTTTTCTAGTTTATTGAAATTAGGATTCAATCCTCTGAGTCCCTCTTCTCTGGTACGAAGTGTTTCTATTCTTGCAGAAGTGTCTCTTTCTAATGCCGTCGATCGTCTTCCGCTCATTACATCCTCTATCATTCCTTTGTTCTTAATCGCCTCAAGGAAATCTGTGTATTCTGTTTGAATCTTGAATGCTAAGGCAGAAGTGCTTCCATTCGCATGGGGATCGTTTACAGCATCTCTAACAGCCTTCCAGAGAACTTCTTTTCTTTGGTCGTCCGCATTTCGAAAACCTGCTGTAATTAAGTTCTCTGCATTTTTCACGTCTCGTTTCTTTCTTCCTTTGATTGAATCGATAGATCGTTGTATTTCTGCCTTTCTTTTTGCAAGTCGTTTCGTGAATCGCCGATTGAATATATCAAATCTTTTCTTTCTCCAAAGACCTCCAATCTTGGACCAAAACCCTCGATCGGCAAAATATTGTTCCGCAGCGGCTGTTTCTGTTTTCCAGTCGGATTCCAATTGCCCCATTGCCGATTCCAAGATTCTTTCATATCCTTCTGCTACGAGGAGAGATGTATCTGCCTTTACACCTCGATTTTCTATAGATTTTATTGTCGAAGCTCTTCGTTGGTTCCACACTTCTGATTCTACTCCGGAAAATTCCCCTTTCCCTTTTTTAAGTGTTTCTTCATATTGAACTCCGCCCTTCTTGAGAGTGCCAAAAATCTTTTTTCGTGTATTAAAAACCAAAAATCGTTTATGGTTTTCATACCCTGAATTTAATCCAAATCCTTCAGCGCGTGTGGCGTCAAAATAATCCTTAAATTCTTCGGGAAGCGTACTCAGTGCAGCATCTTCAAGCTGTTTCACTCTCTCTGTGTCGCGCTCTTCACCAGTTTGCACCTCTGGACGAAGTGCTGACTCTGGAGCTTCGTAACCTTTGATAATATGATCAACCATGTTTTTTTCAAAAAATCTGACTATTCTACCAGAAATTCAAAAGAAAAGCAAGAGGCAAAATCACTTCACTCCTTTACTCGGAATAAATCCTGCCTCGATAGCAGATGTTTTTGTGCGAAAAAATCGTCGATATCGCACCTCCACCCCTCGTGCGAAATAAGAACTGGAGAGATAAAACTTCATCGTTTTTGCGTTCCCCGTGTAGGGGAATTGGGTGTATTTCAAATCGTTCTCGGTCGGCAATTGCGACAAGGGGATTTTAAAATCGCCGTCATTTTCGACCAGGTTTTCTCCTGCCCAGAGGATACGAACGGGACCGGAGATGTTTAATGAAAGAGAATCGCCAACGATACTTTTGAGTTGTACGAGCGAGATTTCGGGATGGATTTTTTGAATCCTAATTTCTGGTTCTTTTTGTAAAACCGAAGTTCGTCCAACAAGAAAGCCCCCTATGAGTATAACTACAAGTAATACTGTTAACTTAATCTTTGAAAACGGAATAGTCTCTTTGGTCATGAAATTTTCGATTTTCCATTTTCCATTTTCAATTTATTTCTTCTGGCTGATTTTTTGGAAGCAATAGTGATAGCTAAAATTTCTCGTGCCTCTTGAAATAAAGATTGTAACTTTTCTTTCTTCATCATCTCTGCCTCAATAATCATCTCAAGCCAAAACAACGTTTCGTCGGTCTCTTCTTCAACAATTCCCAGTTTTGCAATAAATTCTGCTCGAGAACGAGCACAACAAGTCGCCCTATAATTCGCTGCTACCGAACTCGCTGACCGAATTATTTGTTTTCTTATTACGTTTGCTTCAAATGTTTTTGGCATGGCTTTTGTAAGTTTAAACACACGCAGTGCAAATTGTTTCGTTCGTTTCTGAAGATCTTTCTTATCCATTTTTTTTAATTTGAAATTAATAATTGATAGTTAGAAACTTTGTATTCGTTTTTTTATTTGAAAATTGAAAATTGCCAATTGGCAATTTCTACCCATTTTTCCCATACACCTGATTCCCTAAATGTTTCACCAAGCCCTTTATCTCCATGATGGAGAGGTTTGCACTGATGACCGATCCCGAGAGCTCGGAATGCCGAATCAGATCGTCTATGTGCATCCGATGTTCGTCTCCGAAGAGGGTTAATATTTCTGATTCCGTATCGGTTGTAGGAATTCGTCTGCGTGCATTTTTCTGTTCTGATAAATTCTCAATCCCAAATGTTTGAAGTATCTGCTCACCCGACAAAGCGGGGGTGGCTTCGCCGTTGAGAAGCAGTTGATTCGTCCCCATGGAATTAGGGGCAAAAATCTCCCCTGGAACGGCAAACACATCCTTTCCTTGATCATTCGCCAATTGAGCAGTAATCAGGCTTCCTGAGCCCTCCTGTGCCTCCACAACCAGTGTTGCTTGGGACAGTCCTGCCACGATTCGATTGCGAATCGGGAAGTGTTCTGGACGCGCTTCGACTCCGGGAAGAAATTCTGAAATCACCGCGCCTTTGTTTTCTTTCAAAAGCTTTTCTCCAAAGGCTCTGTTTTGGGTGGGATAGAGAAAGTCGATTCCATTTCCCAAGACACAAATTGTGCGAGCTCCATTTTCAATGGCTACCTTGTGGGCAAAAACATCCGCCCCCAGCGCCAGTCCAGAGACAATCGTGATCCCTTTCTGTGCAACAGGACGAATCAGTGCTTCTAGTGCCCGTTTCCCATAAGAAGAAATGTTCCGAGAGCCAACCACCGAGAGGGAGGGGAAATCATCTGGTGTCAGTTCTCCTCGGAGAAATAAAATCATTGGAGGAGCTGGGATGTGGGCGAGTTGTGGCGGAAAATCTTTTTCTCCTTGAACGAGAATGCGCGCGCCACACGCCTCAAGTTTTTCCATTTCCTGTTCTGGGACAATGTCTTCTCTGTGTGTAAAAAAACATTCGATGCCTTTCTTATCAATTCTGCATTCCTGAAAATCTTTCAGTGATGCATGAAAAACCGCTTCCCAATCCCCTTTGAAAAAAGTGTTCAGCGCTTGGTATCGCAAAAATGTCACATTCATGGCTCTGTGAACTGCGATTAAAAATTTCTTATTTTTTGCCGAAAGACATTGCCCCATTGCAAATTATTCTCGATATTTTTACCACTCATTCAATGAGGCCACTTCACATAAATTTAAGATTTTCTAAAGAGATTTTAGAACTTAGAGCTTAGAAATGTCTACAAGCAAAAAAGTATTTTTTAGTCATTAGACATTGGATATTAGATATTCTTTTTACATTTTACCTTTAACATTCCCTCTCTCCCCCCAAAATTCTCAACGCCCTACTCGTTTTACTCAACATCTCTGGTCCGTCCTTGCGAATAACAAAGATATCCTCGATACGAATTCCGAATTTTTCTGGGTAATACAGCCCTGGCTCACAGGTTACCACCATGCCTTCTTCAAGTTTTGAGTTCGAACTCGGAGTTTCAGGAGTTCGAACTCGAGAATCGATCTTCGGTTCTTCGTGCACCCCTTGCCCCACTCCGTGACCGAGCCCATGAATGAAATATTGTTCGTCTTCTCCCAACTCTTCACGGACAAATTGATCCAACTCTGTTACTTTTTTCCCAGGAAGAAATTGTGGTAATACCGCTTCGTGAATACGAAGAACCTTTTCATATTTCTCTTTAAATTCTTTCGACGGCTCTCCCAGTGAAAACATCCGAGTTACGTCTGAGCACCAACCTTTGTATTTCGCTCCACAGTCGATAAGAATAATATCTCCAGCGGTTAGGTGTCTATCGACTCGTGGCTCATGATGAGGCTCTGCTGCCCTCTCTGTGAAGGCGCAGATAATAGGAAATGCCAGTTCAAACTCTCCCTTGTTGCAAATCGATTGCTTCAACCGGTCGGCCACTTCTTTTTCACTCACCCCTTCCATCAAAATCTGCGGAACAAGAACTTCTAGGATCCTATCCACATGGGCTTGCGCTTGTGCCATATATTGAATGCTCATTTTTCTTTTTCGTTCTTTTCCCATTTGAATCCCCCTTCTACTCGGTTACGAATAAAGATGATAAAAAGAACCACGAGGATAACAAAATCAACGAGGAACTGGAATACATCATCCCCTGTCATTATTGCAGTAAAAAGGTTATTTACCCTTCCTATAATGATAATAAGGATGAGTGTAAGAGCTGTAGATGTCCACCCTTCCCATGTTGTGGGAACGAATCCATAGCCTGTTTGTTTTTGTTTGAACCAATATTTTTTCATGTGAGAATAGTCTAAAAGAAAAAGGTACTTCTTTCAATTGGAGAATCCCTTGTGAGAAAATAAATAATAAATATCCCTGGGCTTACGCCACAGGGTATTTCAACTGAATTCAAGCGAAGCTTGTCCTAATTTTGTTTTGGATAACAAAACTTCATTAGGATTTTTTCCATCCCTCGCCCTGACGGGACGAGGAATTTCTAGCGGATTATTAAAAAAACATGAACCCGTCATCCCAAATTTGATTTGGGATCCATTATGTTGTGTTTAGGATGATTATTGATGGGTTCTCGGTGCTTTTGTATTTATCTCCTGGCAAGTAATATTTATGGCACTTTGTATATTGGTGTAACAGGCGACTTACCAACAAGGTTAGAACAACACAAAAATGGAGAATGCAAATTTACGAGAAAATATAAAATTAACAAACTTGTTTACTACGAAATATATGACAATCCACGTGATGCCATTGTCAGAGAAAAACAATTAAAGGCTTGGAAAAGAAAATGGAAAATAGAATTAATTCAAGAAGAAAATCCATATTGGAAAGACCTCCGTTCTGAATTTCTTGAAGAATAATGGATTCCAAATATCTCTCCGAGATTTTGGAATGACTAAGTGAGGTTTGTCTTTCGCGAATTACAACTTGTCGTAATCGTGCATCACGAGCTGTGCGTTGATTCGTCGAATCAAGTCGAGAATAACACCCACCACAATAATCATTCCGGCTCCGGAGATGAAGAGTGAAATCGCATTTGATCCTCCGGAAATCCATCGTTCAAAAAGCAATGGAACCACGGCCACGGCGGTCAGGAAGGCCGCTCCCCAGAAACAAAGTCTCTGTGTGGTCTCGTCCAAGAATTTCTCAGTCTCAGGCCCTGGTCGGTATCCTGGAATGAATCCTCCACGTTTCTGAATGTTCTCCGCCACCTTCTTTGGTTCGAAAACAATAGACACATAGAAGTATGTAAATCCGAAGATAAGCGCTCCGTAGAATACGTTGTACCAGAATGTTGGAGATCCTGGATTGAGGTATTTCAATGAAAATTCTGCAATACTTTGCAACACTGGTGATGCTGATTGTGAGAAGAACTGTGCCAAGATAGATGGCAAACTCACGAGTGACACCGCGAAAATGATCGGGATCATTCCGGCTTGGTTTATTTTGAGGGGAAGAAAGGACTTCTGTTGTCCTCCCAATCGCCGTGTCGCATATACAACAGGGACTCGTCTATCCGCTTCTGATACGTAGATAATGAAGATTGTCAGTGCAAGTGTCGCAATGATAAGTGAGAGAATCACAGGTAGTTCTGCTGCCTGAAACGCTCCTCCGATTTGTGTTGGAACCGTTGCTACGATACCCGCAAAAATCAAAAGCGAGATTCCGTTTCCAATTCCTTTCTCCGTAATGAGCTCTCCAAGCCACATCATGAAGACCGTTCCTGCTGTCGCTACCACCATCATTGGTAGGATTGTCGCCACATCAGTGACATCTACAATCGCACCTCCTGGTGAGAACTTGTTGAGTAAGGCCATCATTCCGTAACTCTGCACAAAGGCGAGTGGAATAGTAAGGAGTCGTGTGTATTGGTTGATTTTCTTTTGTCCTTGTTCGCCTTCTTTCTTGAGATTTTCAAGAGAAGGAACCACTACTCCCAACAACTGCATGATAATCGATGCATTAATGTAGGGGGTTAATCCCATAAGAACGATTGAGAATCGCTCCATCGCTCCTCCTGTCAGAAGAGAAAAGACCGCAAGTGCCGATCCTTGGTTCTGATTTTCAAGAAGGAATTTAATCTTTTCTACGTCTGCCCCCGGAATCGTAATGTGGGCTGCGAGACGAGCGACGACGAGAACAAGAATCGTGAAAATGATCTTATTCCGGAGCGATTTTGTCGCCCAAATCTGTTTTAATGTATTGAATAGTTTCTCCATAGCGTTGAAAAATGCCCGATGACTGTACAAATTCGAGCACAATTGTCAATTTTTACAAAGGGTTTTTATTTCTCTTAATATACGTGTTTCTTCCTTTTTTTAAAAAACCCCCAAAAACTATTTGACAGCATTGGATTTCTTGCTACTATCCGCCAGCTTTCTAACCGAAAGCAGATCTAAAAGCTCTTTTTCATTTCGAACGCATGTCGGGTTCTTTCAAGAACTCGATACAAAGAAAAAAACAATTATTCCTTTGATCCTTGTCTTCCGGACAAGGTTTCAAAAATTTATTACATTCTAGTAAATTAAACTTTCTTTTGAAGAGGTTTGACCCCGCTCAGCGGGGTGAATGTTGGTTCGCCAACGTTTTTCCGATTTCGACTTCGGTCGACTTTAACAAGAATTTCTTTCTTTTGAGAGAGTTTGATCCTAGCTCAGGATGAACGTTGGCGGTGCGCCTAATACATGCAA
>CAZEON010000038.1:0-11413 GCA_964513975.1 uncultured Candidatus Peribacteria bacterium | reverse complement strand
AGGCATGGATGCCAAAGAAATCTTTCGACACTTTCTCAGTATGGCTTCAGAACGCATTTGCGGGTGAAGTTTCTATTGAAAAAGTAGAAGCAAGTGAGGGAGAAGAGGCTCCTGTTTTGATTAAAAACAAACGAGGGTTTGCGTCATTTGAACCGATTACAGAAATGTTTGCATTGCCAGGAGCAAAAGATATTGATCCAACGGCTTATTTGGCACCATTTTTCTTTATCTTCTTCGGACTCTGTTTATCAGACGTAGGATACGGATTGATTCTTATGTTTGTATCACTTTGGTTTTTGCTTTTTGGAAAATTTTCACGAACAGCGAAAGATGGACTTCTTTTGCTTGTGTTCTGTGGATTAGGAGCAACGCTTGGGGGGATTATCCTGGGGGGATACTTTGGGATGACACCAGAGCAAGCACCGAGCTTCTTGCTCAATTCAGACTTTGTAGCAGGAGTTGAAGGTGTGACGCCTTTCATAGGACAACTGCTCGATCCAATGGCAGGACAGGGACCGATTCTTTTCTTGGGACTCGCAATGGGATTGGGGATGCTTCAGTTGCTAACAGGAGTCTTTTTGGATTTCTACCGACAAATGAAAAATGGGAACTATATGGATGCAGTTTGCGATCCGCTTGCATGGTTCTTCTTGTTGCTCATGATTGTTTTTTGGCTTCTTGGAAAAACAACAGGATTCGTCAGCGAAAGTCTATTCCAGACAATGGTGCTCATTGCTACTGGAATTTTGGTGATTACACAAGGACGAAAACAGAAAATTTGGATTCTTAAACCCCTTTCTGGGATTTTGGGATTGTATAATATTACCGCGTATGTTTCCGATCTTTTAAGTTACTCTCGTATTATGGCCTTGGGATTAGCGACAGGAGTGATCGGATTTGCTATGAATCTAACAGCTGGAATTCTAGGAGGCATGATGCCTCATCCAGTACTTGGATTTGTTGTGGCTGTCATCATTGTGGTGTGTGGGCACGGACTTAATTTTGCACTTTCTCTTTTAAGCGCATTCGTCCATTCGGGTCGTTTGCAATTTATCGAATTCTTCGGAAAATTTTACGAAGGAGGCGGGAGGAAGTTCGAACCATTTATACGGGAAAAGAAATATCTTTTCTTTCGTAATTAGTTTATTTTTTATTTTTTATTTTTTATTTTTAACCCCTTATTACTATGTTTGAATCAGGAATCGTCCTCTCAATCATTGGAGCAGTTATTGCTGCTTTCTTAGCCGGTATTGGATCGGGATTCGGTGTCTACATGGCCGGATCAAAAGCTGCTGGTGTACTTGCTGAAAAGCCTGACCTTTTCGGTAAACTTCTTGTTATTACTGCGTTGCCAGGATCACAAGGTGTGTACGGTTTGCTTATTGCGATTCTCGCATTGGCAAAAATCGGTCTCTTCAGTGGAGGTGCCGAAGTATCTCTTATTGCAGGATACCAAATCCTTTGGGCTGGTATTTTGATGGGACTTGCTGGGCTCTTTTCAGGAGTTCTTCAAGGCCGTGTTGCAGCAGCCGGTATTGGAGCTGTTGGGAAAGACGGATCTGTTGCTGGTAAAGCGATTGTACTTTCGGTTATTATCGAAACATACGCTATTTTTGGTCTTTTGGTTGCCCTCTTGGTTGTGAATTCAATTCAATTGTAAAACCATTTTCCATTTTCAAATGTCAATTTTCAAATAAAAAAATACTGAAAATTCTCGCAATAAAAAATTGCAAATTGGAAATTGGAAATTGAAAATTTTTTAATCATTATTAATCATGTCATTGCAAGATATTCTCAAACGTATTCTCGATGAGGCGTCAGCCGAAATCAAAAATATCGAAGTGGACACCGACAAAGAAAAGAAAATTTTGGCAGAGGAATCTGCAAAAATTGAAAAGGCAGATCAAGATAAGCTTGATGCCAAAACTGAAGCGGTACTTCAATCGGTAGAAAAGAAGATGTCCTCTATGGCTCGTCGTGAAAATGCACAAGCTTTGCTTCGCACGAAACGAAACATTATCACAAAGTCATTGGAGCTCTTTCTGAATAAACTAGAGAACGCAGATGACAAAACCTACGGACAGATCTTAGAGAAATTGTTTGCCAAGATTACATTCCGTTCAGGGAAAGTGTTTGCTCCGGCAAAACGTTTAGAAATTACTTCTCAATTTGCCCCTCCTGGATTCGACGTTGTTGCTCACAAGAACATCGTTGGAGGATTTATCCTTCACACAGGCGGAACAGAAGTTGATAATTCTTTCCACAGTCTTGTTTTCTCAGAATTTCAAGACGCACTTACTTCATATTTTGCTGATCAACTGAAACTTATCTAATGAGTAGCTTCCTTTTTGTAAACGGACAAATCCGAGCCTTGGAATCCAAGCTCCTTTCGCCAGAACGACTTGATCGTATGGTGGGAGCGCCGACTCCAGAAGACGCATTTCGTGTCTTGGTGGAATTGCAGTACGCACAGTACTTCGATGAAGCGGTAAAGCCTCAGGATTTTTCCGCAATCATTGAACAAGGACTTTTAGAAACGAAAGACTTGGTGGTAAAAGGAACGGACAATTGTTCAGGACTTCGTTTCATTTGGAAACGATTCGATCTCAACAACCTGAAGCGCGCGTACAAATTAAAACTTCTTGAGAATAAAGAAGAACTCGGCGACTTTACCGAAGAAAATGGATTTTGTGCTTTAGGAGAAATTTCTGCTGAAGAGTTAGAGAATCTTGTTTTCCAAAACAAAGAGATTGAAACACTTCCAAAAGAATACGCGAAAGCGGTTAAAAATATTCCAGCCGTCTATGAACAAGCAGAATCATTCCGCGTGGTTGAGGATTTACTCGACCAAGCACATTTTGCATTTTTGTCTCGACTCACAGCGCGATCAAGATCTTCATTCATGAGGAACCTTTTCAACCTTACCGTCGATTCTACAAACTTCAGAACACTTCTCCGATCAGTATTGATTTTGGAAGAACCTTTGAATGAAGGCACATTTATCCCGTATGGATCATTCAAATGGGAAGATGTTACTAAAATTCAAACAGAAGAAGTTTTGTGGAAATGGGCACACGATACTCGGTTCTACGAATTGTTAGCGCAATTCAAAGAAACTGATACCGGAGAAGACAAAGTAATTCTTATCGAGAAAGCGCTCGATGGAATCATGAACGAATTCTTGCACGATGCACAATTTGGCGCGATTGATACTATTCAAGTACCACTCGCGTATTTCGAACGACGATTGCAGAATGCGAAGATGATAAAATTCATCATGTTTGCGAAATTCCACGGAATGGATTCAGACACTCTTTATAAAACGCTCAAACAACTCTAGATGGAAGAACAGAACTTTAAACTTGCGGTGGTAGGTACAGAGAGCTCAATTTTGCTCTTTAAAGCCTTTGGAGCTGAAACATACCCAGTTGCGTCTTCCGATGAAGCGCAGGAGATCTTGCGTGATATCGCGGCGAGGCATTTGGGAGATGAAGCTCAAACACCAGAGTTTGCGGTGGTCTTTGTAGAAGAGAACTTTTACAAGAAACTTCCAGACGATTTGTTGACCAAACTTGCCCAAAAAGCACTTCCAGCGGTAGTTCCGGTTCCGTCTCCTGATTCTAAGGATTCGAAATTTGGTTCAAAGCGACTTTCAAAGATTGTTGAACGCGCTGTGGGGAGTGATATTTTGAGTTAGTGAACAGTTCATAGTTAACAGTTTATAGTTTAGAGTAATGGAGGCGACATTCCCTAATGTCGTAGACTTTTTTTGAAGTTTTTTGTAGGGACAATTCCTTGTGGTTGTCTGTTTTTTGGCAGTGGCGATGAAACGATGTCGCCTCTTCTCCGTTTAAAAAGTTTGTGAGAATCATCCGCTCTGCGTTTGTGAATGAGGAGACAGGGATATGTATCTTGATGTTCACAAAAGACTCATCCGGCTCTGCACAAAAGATGAAATTATAAAGTAAGATATTCACCACCTTCTCTTGGGACTTCGTCCTAAAAGAAGGTTTTTTAGATTCTCTATTTCAAACTTGCTAAAACTATAAAAACAACAAACCCTTCTTTTTCACTGAAATGAAATGAAAGAGAAAGAGAAGGGAGGTGAACATTAAACACAAAAGAAAGTTGAACTTCCTGAGCTGGATGAGTCTTTTTTCCTAAATTCTATTTTTTTCTTCAAGTAAAAGCAGGAGCAAGGCTATGTCTTGTTCCTCATGCTTAAATTTAGTACAAATGAGGGGCGTATTTTCAAACATTGGGTTCAGGACACAGCCCTGAACCTGCCGGGATTTTTTGTAGAGGCAATCCCTTGTGGTTGTCTGTTTTTTGGCAGTGGAGATGACGTCACCTGAGGGCAGGCGATTGCCATATGAATTAAAGATTGACTTTTAGAATATTTGAATACATACTTTTAGTACAACTTTATTTTACATGAATACATTTATTGTTTCTTCTAAAGACTTTCGGAAAAATTTTCCAAAGTATCAAAAATTTGTTGAAAAAGGAGTTTCAATAACCATTGTAAAACGATCAAAGCCTATTTTTAAAATAGAGCCTGTTGATGCAGAGTTTGATCAGAAAATTCTGGAGGCATTGATGGATTATGAGAATGGAAAAAATTTTGTACCGTATGATGAACTCTTTGGAGCATGAAAGTTATTTTTCATCATCGTTGTAAAAAGTTCCTCAAGAGACTCCGAGATAGAACCGTAATGGATCTGTCAAAAGAACATATTGATGAAATTATTAGTGATTCCTTAAAGGGACAAATTTTGGAACATCCGTTTCGAAAGTATGAAGTTCGCAAGAAAAGTTTTGATAATAAGGGAAATTCGTATCGGATTGCCTACACTGTTAATAAGGAAAAAAAGAAAATTGTATTTTTAGTGATTGATTCGAGAGAGAATTTTTATGAGAAGTTTAAGAAGGCGATGAAGTAGTTAAGAGTTTATAGTAATGCAGGCGACATTTCCTAATGTCGTAGATTTTTTGTAGAGGCAATCCCTTGTGGTTGTCTGTTTTTTGGCAGTGGAGATGACAAAAGCAGGAGCAAGGCTATGTCTTGCTCCTCATGTTTAAATTTAGTACAAATGATGGGCGTATTTTCAAACATTGGGTTCAGGACACAGCCCTGAACCTGCCGGGGAAAATAAAGATATAAAAAAAGAGCTTAAAAGTCGGAACTGGTCTCTGACCGGTTCCGCAATGTTTACACTGACAACATGAAACGCCATGGATCGGGTGGTATACTGACATACCCGCTCTGACATAGCTGAAAATTTTTTGAGAGAATCTAACTTTGAAATCAATCGCTTCTATAATTTATTCGGTAGATGTTTTCGGGGCGTATTTCTCCTTTAAATCTATTTTCAACGCTTCCAAAAACGAATTTGGAAAAGTATATTGAGTAATAAAATCTTCGCTCCCGTCTCCGAGTCCATCGTCTATAAAAAACTTAAGTGTAAATGTTTCTGTTGCTGAAAAAGCTACTTGTGAGCTTCCTGAAAAACTCAACAAAAGTTGATCATAACTATATTCTAATCTTCCTGTATTTAGACGAAGACCGTATCCCTCGCCATTTATTAAAGGAAGTATACCTATGTTCGCCTTTGACAAAGGGAGAGTTTTTAGTGGATTCCATTCAAGGATCAAAGATTCCCCTTTTTTTTGAGGAAGTATAACTTTAAAATCAATCGCTTGTGCAATTTCTTCTGCAGACATTTCCAAGGGGTTGTATCTTTCTTCATTTTCTTTTTTCTGTTCTTCTTGCCATTTTGCCACTCCGTCCAGGATATCTTGAGCGATCTCGTCAGAAGTTTTGTTGTAATCGAATTCTATACAGGCATTTCCTGCTTTACTTTGTACAAAACCGACACTGCCATCGTAAGAGACGATGAGTTTAATATCTTTCAGATCATTGAGAATGTCTGGATAATCTGTTTTTATTTTTTCAAATGCAGTTCTTATCTTTGGAATGCTATTGCTTACGTTTTTAAAATCATAGCTGATATTAACATTACCCCAAAGAAATGGACCACGGATTCCAAATTCGTTACTTAGTTTTTTGAGTCCTTTTTTTAATAATCCGCTAGAAATTCCCCGTCCCGTCAGGGCGAGGGATGGAAAAAATCCTAATGAAGTTTTGTTATCCAAAACAAAATTAGGACAAGCTTCGCTTGAATTCAGTTGAAATGCCCTGTGGCGTAAGCCCAGGGATATTTACTTCCCCACTTTCTAATTTTAGTCTTTCAATTTTTTCATTGAAAATATCCATCTCACTTTTTCCTTTTGAATTGCCTATAATCCTTGCAATTCCTTTCTCTTTGCCTGCATTAGTAGGTTGAGTCGTATTTGTTTCCTCTTTCACAATCTTTCCATTCACGATCTTGATCTTGTTTCTGGCAGGATCTCCGATGGAAGGAAGAACTACTCCTTCAATTTTTTCAAGTTTTAAGAAGTCAGATAACTCAAACGAAGCATGTCTATTCCATGATATATTTTTTAGGTTAACAAGCTCCTGAGGAATATTTTCGACATATGTAATATGTAATTCCGTAATATTTACGAGCGTAGCAAAAGAAGAAATATCAGATAAACTTGTTTTGATTCTTAATTCAGGAATCTTACCAAGGTATTTCAAGTCGTTATCAGTGAGTGCCTCATCGAGTATGATGCGTTTAGTCATCGTGATTGATTTTGGATTTACGAGATTCCCGTTTTCATCAAGAAACTCAGCAAACGTTTTCACCTGATCAGACATTTTGGAGAGGTCGTATTCGGAGTCTTCCGAATTTTTTGCCGCCTTCAAAGCTTCAATCTTCTCATTAAATTTATCTTGCATATCCGTATTTTTGAAGTATTCATCGACCTTTGTTACAATATCGGGAATGGTTGTTGTTTGATTGTTAATTATTGAAATTGCGGTTTCGGCATGGGTATTTAATGTAGTTTCCACTTTTTTAAGTTCAGAATCACTATAATCAAGAGGATTGTTAGGATGCTTAAAATTAAATATCTTTATTTTATTAATAACTATATGGCCTTCTTGAAGAGCAGTGGTAACTTCGTCCACATTTGAGTTATCTGTTGTGAGTTCAGGAATATCCCGATAAAGCTTATTAATAAGGTCAGCTTTTTGGTCTTCTATAGATGGTGGTTTTATAGTTTCTATTTTCCCCTTCACAATTGCTATGGTTGCTCTTTTAGGATTTCCGATGGGAGGAAGAATTTCTTCTGAAAACTGTTCAAGATTTGGAAAATCAGAAAGAAGGAAACTCGCTTTTGGAGCATGTAATTCAGTAAGATTTTGTAATGTTTTCGGAATTTTCGTAGCATTAGATAACCACAATTCGGTTATATTATTGAGTGGTGACAAAAATGAAATATCAGCAAAATCTGTTCTTATTCCTAAATTAGGAACTTGTTTTAAATATTTGATATCGTCATTGTTTAACTCAAAGTTTATACTAGAATTAATTTCGAGCCAGCCATTTGATGTGTCTACATTTTTGGGTTTTTTGAGATCACTTCCATTGTTCTCTAGAAAGAGAGTGCAGGTTTTCACTTGAACAGACATATTTTCAGGATTGTAGGGGAGAGCTTTGTTCAACGCCTCAATTTTCTTATTAAATTTATCCTGCATTTCTGTATTTCCATTTTTTTTATCAATCTTTTTTGCTATTTTAGGGATTGTTGCCGTAGGATCGGTGAGTTCATCAATAGCTGCTAAGGCTGTCGCTTTTTCTACTTCTGTAAGAGTTGTCTCATAGGCTGTAATTTTCACCTGCAATGAATCAGTATCCGTTGTAGGAATATCATCAGTATCTTCCGTGTGGAGATCATTACTGATCTTTATAAGATCAAGAGCATTTTTAAGATCTGTTCTTGCTCCTTCTATAGTAGTATCATTAAGAGTAGGAATCGTTTCATACTTTATCTTGAGATCATTATTAGCCTTTGTAGCATTTACTTTTGCTTGTTCTAATTTTTTTGCTTCTGTGAGAGTTGTCTCATAGGCTGTAATTTTCACCTGCAATGAATCAGTATCCGTTGTAGGAATATCATCAGTATTTTCCGTGTGAAGATCATTACTGATTGTTATGAGATCAAGAGTAGTTTTAAGATCGGTTCTTGCTTCCGCTATAGTAGTATCAGTAAGAACATCAATTATTTCATACTTTGCCTTGAGAGCATTATTAGCATTTGTAGCTGCAGTTTTTGCATCAGCTTTTTCTACATCAGTTGTTACTGTTTCCTTATACGTTTTAATCTTTGTAGCTTTTTTTTTCGCATCTGTTTTGGCTTTTTCTGTTTTATAAAGGAGCGCTTTTGCAGCATCAATTTTTGCTTGAAGGTCTTTGATACCTTTTCGATCAACAAGATCAGTAGGATTGAGCTTGTCACTTGTATCGGCATATTTATTAACAATCGGAATCATTATTTCAGCAGCCTTGATTTCGGCTTCTGTAATAGTCGGATTTGGAAATATAGCCGCTACATCATTTATGTTCTCTTCAGCCTTTGTTTTTGCATAAACAGCTTTTGCTTTCTCTTGATCGTTTTTAACGACAGAAGGATTTTTTGGTATTCCATCCAGTTTTGCAGTTGCCTTCTTAATCTGTGCAATCGTGATATCACCATTGTCATTCGTTGCATCGAGTGTTGTCTCCACTCCTTTTTCTTTTGCAGCATCCTTATAGGCTTTCATTTCTGCTCGCCATTGTTTCCACATTTCTTTATTCGCTTCTTGGATTTCTGGAAGTGTTGCTTTTTCAAAGGTATATCCCGTAGGAATTACAATTTTCTTTCCTATAGAAATTTTATGTTTGTTCTCTCCAATCACTTCTTTGTTTGCTTGATAGAGGACTTTTGTTGAAAGTTTTTTGCCAGATTCTATATTTATACATAACGCCGCAATATTCGAAAGCGTATCGCCTGATTTGATTGTGTAATTTATAAGGAGATCATTGATTTGTTTTTCGAATTTTTCTTCCTTAACTTTAAAATCTTCGGTTTTCTGCTTCATCGTCCCTGTTGCAACATTTTCATCAAATTCTCCTCGGTCTTTATATTCTTTTCCGTCGTATTTCCTCTTTCCACGACCATCAATTGAGCTAATTACTATCGTATCTGTATCGTTTGTTTTATTGTTTTTATATTTTGCCTTAAGATCCACAGTCGCTTCATCCTCGCTTCCTTCGTTCACAGTTATATCTTTCGCTTTTATTTTCTTTAAATTTTCTCGATCCCCAGCATTTTCAGTTGTTTGTTTGTAGTATTTTATCTTTGTTTTTCCATCTTTGTCTTTGTATTTTCCGAGTTCAAATTCTTCATCACCATCGTCATTTCGGAGAACAAAAACTTCTTTTGTTCCTTTGTTTTTGTACTTCTTTTTCTTTGTACGATCGGTTACTTGTTCCCATCCAGCTTCTTTTGCTTTGTCAGGATTGTCTTCAACAAGGGTTTTGAGATCATCAAGCATATCGCGAGTTCCTTGTTTTAGTTCTTCGGATGACTGGATAACAGGATCTTTGTCCTGAGATTCTTGATACACAAACCGAGTATTTTCGCCGGACTGAAATTGGAAAAGTTTCATAATTTCTCAATAAATCGGAATATTCTACCATATTTCCTTAAAAAACTCAACAAAACCATTGACATTTCTACTCTTTTCACCAAAATATCGCAGAAATTTTTTTACAATTCTATGACGCAAAAAGACCCCGTTATCGTGAAAGTATCTGGCCCCCTCGTGGTTGCCGAAAACATGGAAATCTCGAAGATGTATGAGGTGGTTCGTGTTGGAGAAGAAGGTTTGATTGGAGAGGTTATTCGACTCGACAGTGGAAACGCTTCTATTCAAGTATATGAAGAAACGGCTGGTATTGGACCAGGAGAACCAGTGAAATTGACAGGAAAGACACTGTCTGCTGAGCTTGGACCCGGACTGCTTGAAACTATTTACGATGGAATTCAACGTCCATTGAAAGTGCTTGAGGAAAAATCAGGACACTTTTTGGCTCGTGGTATTTCTGCAGACGGACTTGATCGTCAAAGAAAATGGGATTTTGTATCGAAAGCTGCGGTTGGAGACACGGTGAGCGAAGGAGATATCTTGGGAACCGTACAAGAAACAACATTGATTGAGCACCTTATTATGGTTCCAATCGGAATCCAAAATGCGAAAGTAGAATCAATCAAAGGAGGACAATACAACGTAACAGAAACGGTAGCCGTTCTCAAAGAAGGAGAGAAAAAACACGATATTGAAATGCGACACTTTTGGCCGATTCGAAATCCACGAAAAGCACAAAAACAACAAATTCCAAATGAACCGCTTCTTACAGGATGTCGTTCAACTGACATGTTCTTCCCACTTGCGAAAGGGGGAGCGGGATGTATTCCTGGACCATTCGGATCTGGAAAAACAGTGACTCAACAAAGTTTGGCGAAATACTGTGATGCGCAAGTGATTGTGTACATCGGATGTGGAGAACGAGGAAACGAGATGACAGAGGTATTGAACGAATTTCCAAAATTGATCGATCCAAACTCAGGAGAACCACTCATGAGACGAACCGTGATGATCGCGAACACTTCAAACATGCCAGTGGCAGCGCGAGAAGCGTCTGTGTACACCGGAATTACAATTGCGGAGTATTATCGAGACATGGGATACAACGTAGCGCTCATGTCAGATTCAACTTCTCGTTGGGCTGAGGCGATGCGTGAAATTTCAGGACGTTTGGAGGAGATGCCAGGAGAAGAAGGATATCCAGCGTATCTCGGATCAAAAACAGCTGAGTTCTACGAACGAGCAGGAGCAGTTGATTGTCTTGGAGCTGATGACCGAAAAGGAACATTAACGGTGGTAGGAGCGGTTTCACCTCCAGGTGGAGACTTGTCTGAACCAGTGAGTCAAAACACATTGCGTGTGACAAAGACATTCTGGGGACTTGATGCGAAGTTAGCGTACCAACGACACTTCCCAGCGATTAACTGGTTGAAATCTTACTCTTTGTACCTTCCAAATTTGGAGAAATACATGAAAGAACACGTGGCTCAGGATTACTGGGACGTTCGTAATGTTGCGATGAGCTTGTTGCAACAAGAATCTAAACTTGAAGAAATCGTGAAATTGGTAGGACCAGACGCATTGTCTGTGAAAGAAAAATTGATTCTCTTGGTTTCAAAATCAATTCGTGAGGATTATCTCTATCAAGATTCATTTAGTGATACAGATGCCTACACAAGTGTTGCAAAGCAATACGAAATGCTCAAGACTATTACAGCAGTATATGAAGAAGGCTTGAAACTTGCAGATAAAGAAGACTTTGACTTTTCAAAAGTTGAAGCGCTTCCAGTGATGCAAAAAGTAGCGAAGATTAAAGAAGTTGAACTTAAAGACGGA
>CAZEON010000037.1:0-12333 GCA_964513975.1 uncultured Candidatus Peribacteria bacterium | reverse complement strand
CTTTTTCTTATTCTTCTTCTACCAAGTGTTGCGTTTAACCCTAAAATGTAGGAATATAAAAGTTAAGACATCCTTACGCCTGAATTTGTTTATTGTCAACATCTCCTGAATTCTTACGCTGCAAAATCCTTCTCCAGTTCCTCAATAACCGCCATTGTAATTCCTTGTTCTTGACTCTCTCCCTTTTTCGTACTTTTCATCGCTTTATGCAAGTTCCACATATCCTCCGCTTCACTGTTACCAGCTCTATATTTCGCAAAACTCAAATTCCAATCATCAACATTTAACAATGTCTTCACTTGTTCCTTTACGATTAAATAAATAAACGGATGCCTACTCGGATCCCCTTGCAATATGTCTTTTTCTGCCTGTAACTCTTCAATACTTTTTATAATTGGCCGACCCGTATGATTCTTTCCTCTCAAGAATTCACATGCCAAAGTAATGATTACATCTCTATTTTCTTCCACTTCTTTTGCTAATTCTTTTGGCGTCCATGTCTCTGCTGATAATTCCATTGAAACTACTATATCCACTTTCGTAGACATATCAATTCTCCGCTCTTGAATAGAGGTATTAGTCGTTTTGGAAATCGTATCGCCCCATAGAAGCTTCACTATTCATCTGTGCACGATGACTCAATGTGTTTTGGGCTTTTGCTGTATCTCCTTCTGCGAAAGCTTTCAGTGCAGACGCCTGCAATGCTCGTCCGTATGAGAACGTAAGTTTCCAAGGCGCATCTGTGCATGCCTTATTGATGGCATCTAAATTTTCTGTTGATTGTTTTTCTGTTTGCCCTCCAGACAAAAATGCAATTCCTGGCACCTCGGCAGGAACACATTTTTTCAATGTTTCCGCTGTCATCTTTGCGATCTCTGGTGTTTCTGCTTGTGTTGGACACTCTTGTCCGGCGATAACCATCGAAGGTTTCAAGACAATCCCGTCCAAAGCAACTCCATGATTTTTTAGTTCTTCAAAAACAATTGTCAATGTTTGTTCTGTTACTTCTTGGCATCGTTCGATTGTGTGATCTCCATTAATGAGAACCTCTGGTTCTACAATCGGAACAAGTCCTTCTTGTTGGCAGATCAAAGCATATTGCGCTAATTCTTTTGCATTTGTTCGAATACAATTTTCAGTTGGCAAATCTGTTCCCTTTGTAGCAATAACCGCTCTCCATTTCGCAAATTTCGCTCCTTGTTCTGCATATACTTTTAATCGATCTGCGAGTCCATCAAGACCATTTGTGTGCTTCTCTTCTTCCGATCCATCGAAGCTCGTAAGGCCTTTGTCGACTTTAATTCCCGGAAGAATACCTCGACTCAAAAGAAGTTCTGGAAATGTTTTTCCATCATCTGTTTTTTGCCCCAACGTTTCTTCAAAAAGAATCACACCTCCAATATAATTCTCAATTCCTTCTGTCTCAAAAAGCATCCCTCTATATAACCGTCTGTTCTCTTCTGTCTTTTCAATTCCAACAGAATCAAATCGTTTATCACAAGTTCCCGTACTTTCATCTGCAGCAAGGATTCCTTTTCCTGTTTGAACCATTTTTTGAGCGATTTCTTGAAGTGTCATCTTTTTTGAGGGGTAAAGAATAAAAGAATGTTGCTACAATTTTAATACGAGGACATGAAAAAACAAATTGAATTTATTTTTACAAAATTCAAGGAATATTTGGACACAGGATTGATGTGTTGGGAGCGGAGAGGAAGGTTCTGAATTAAGATATATCTCAATTCTTTATGAACAAGGGGTTTAAACCCCTTGTTCATAAAGTTCGCAAGATACGTATATAGAATCAGAAAATCCCCACGGCTAAAGCCGTGGGGGGCATTATTTATTCTTTCTCCTATTCATAATTCGTAATTGAAGATTTCCCCCTAACCCCTAAGTATACCACATATTTAATAAAAAAGCAAGTGTTTTTGAGTCTATGACGGGTAATAGTCTAAAAGTTTAAAAGTATTGCAGGCGACATTCCCCAATGTCGTCGACTCCATCTCAAAAAATTGTACTGCTTCATCGCGAATAGGGATTCGCGACTACAGCAAGGAAGATAAAGAATTAAGTCGTAAAAATAATGTCACATAAGAATAAAAGGCACGGACTGCAATAGTACACGTGCCTTTTCTTTATTCCTTCCTTGATTTTGGAGTTATTCCGGTGGAAGTATTTCCCCTTTAACAAGATCGATTTTTATAATAAAAATTTCATTCTCATTGGTTATAATTTGAAGAATTTTTCCTTCCTCTTTTTTCCCCACTTTGTCAAAAAGATAAATATAACTCGGTTCACTTATTTCAAAAGTCTTTACTTCTTTTACTCCATCCCCAAGTATCACTATTAATTTTTCTTTAGTAAAAGCAAAAAAACATTTTTTGAATTCTTTCACTGGTAAATCGAACTCAAGTATTAAACTTTCACTTTTTCCAGCTCTTCCTTGAAGTAATGTCAGTAATCTTCTGTCGAGCATTTTAAGGGCTTGTTCGTAAAGAATCTCTCCCTTTGGGAGATTCTCTAATGCTTTTTTAATTTTTTCTTCGTAAGTCATAGCGTTAATTTATTTTAAATATTAAATATTAAACAATAAAATTCATTCCCATCTCTCTATAACGGGATTCAAATATTCTTCTCTTTTGAAAAACACATCAATCCCGTTATCTTCTCCAAAACCGAAAAGAACAAACGACTCCATTTCTAAAAAAATGATCTGGAGTACAAATATTATTTATCAGAAATTTGACACCGTGTCAATGAATTGTGATCCATTAATAAGAAGAAACCTTTTCCCTTTAACATTTGGAATTTAACATTATTTCTCCCCTAACCCCTAAGCATACCACATATTTAATAAAAAAGCAAGTGTTTTTGAGTCTATAACGGGTAATAGTCTGAAAGATAAAGAGTTAAAGAGTCAAAAAGTAAAGAAACAACAATTCTGCTAATTCAAGCGTCTTCGCTTAAATCCTTATTATTTCCTGTTTCAGTAGGAATGTTTTTTTACGAATAAATACCGGTGCGCCGTTTGTATAGCCAATTCAAAATAAAAGGAGATAAAAAAAGGCAGTGACATTGAAACCTTCTCTTTTGTTGGAGCGGAGCGGGAACAAAAGAGAAGGTAACTGAATATGGAATGAAAAAGCAAGAAATACTTATAGAGGTGGATGAGTCTTTACATAAAGTTTAGTACCGAATCAAAAGACTCATCCGACTCTGTGAACGAGATGATATTATCAAGCGTAATGTTCGTCACCTTCTCTTTCCCTTCTATTCCATTTCAGTGAAAAAGAAGGTTTCAATGATGGTGCAACTTTCTGTCATTTTAAACTGAATCAACTATATGCAAAAACAACCAGAAACAAATACTTTCAATCGAGACGATTGAAAGCGCAAAGGACACTAACTCGATAAAAGTATTGCAGGCGACATTCCCCAATGTCGTCGACTCCATCTCAAAAAATTGCACTGCTCCATCGCTTTTTAGAAAAAATTGGCAATTGGAAATGGGCAATTGAAAATTATTTACTGAAAAACCCTTCTGGCATCTCCGACTCCACGCTCACCATCTCTCCCTTCTTATCCGAATCTGGAAATTCAAGCTTTCCCGCATGAAGTAAAACTCTTTCAAACGGTTTTCCGTTGTATTTCGTATCACCCACAATGGGAAATCCTATTGCGGACAAGTGCACTCGAATCTGATGCGTACGTCCAGTGGGAATATTTACCTTGAGAAGCGACCAAGCCCCCCCCTTGTTAAAGGGGGGTGGGGGGGATTTTGTTTTTATAACTTCAAAGAAAGTCGTCGCTGATTTTGATTTCTCCGATGAGGAAACGGCCATTTTTTTTCGATCTTTTGTATCGCGCAAAATCCCTCCTTCTATTTTTCCTTTTTGTGGAGGCGTTCCTGTAACAACGGCGAAATAGGTCTTTATCACCTCTGTCCAGTGTTCTTGAAGATACTTGTGGGTAGCGTTCGTTTTGGCAACAAGAAGCGCCCCTGAGGTCACCTTATCCAACCGATGGACGATTCCAGGTCTGGGAACTTCTTCATCTATCGATGAGAGTTTCTTTCCAAATTGATGCACCAATGCATTCACGATTGTATGTCCTGATTTGTCACTTGGGGATGGGTGAATGGAAATTCCTTCTGGCTTTTCAATCACCATCCAACTTTTTGAGTCCGCGAGAATTTTTAACGGAAAATCCCATGGTTCGATATCCGTTGTAGAGACGAGTGTTTCTTCTTCACATTCCACGCTCCATTGCTGATCGATATGAACTTTTACATTGTTTTTTTTCTTCTGCCCATCACAAAAAAACATTCCCTGTTTCTGCCACCGTGTTCGAGAAATATCGGGAAACTTCTTCGCGCAGAGCACGTCTATTCGTGTTCCTAATTCTTTCTGCGTAACGGTAAAGGTTGATTGTGTCATGAGGTTTTGAAATATTTCTTCCACGTCGCGATTGCGAAGAGTCCTGCAGACAAAGTATTAGTAACAAACGTTCCAAGCGCAAGCCCTAAGATCGCTTTTTCACTTGGGAGTACTTGCAGTGCCAAGATGGCTGCCGTTGCCGTTCCGATGGAAAGAGAAACAATCCAAATTTTCATCGGTGTCCGCACATCATCGTTCGCGAAGAATACGCGAGCAAGCACTGGAATCGTGCACGCAAGCGGGAGTGAGGCAATGATCCATGCAAAAACCAAGGCAGTATTGTGGAGCATATCTCCCGAGAGATTAAAGAGAATACGCAAAATATCAGAGGCAAAAAACACTCCGATCAAAGCTGTTGGAATAGTCGCAAGAAATATCCACTTCAAGGTATCAGTGAGAATTCTTTTCTGCGCGGGGAAATTATTTTTTTGTTTTGAAAATTTTGGAAAGGCGGCATTCGCCAATGGCAGTCCGACGATAGATAACAAAACGTGTCCCCAGCTTGCCCCAATCGAGAAGGCTCCCACCGTTCCCACCATCAAAAAACTCGCAATCCAGACATCGGCCGATTGGCTGATTTGAAATGCGGCACTGGTGGCAAGACGAGCCGAAAAATCTCCTCCAAATCGTTCCCAACTTTTAACTGGTTTTTTCCAATAGAACCCGATTCTGTTTCCAATGAAAAAGAAGGCGATAGCGTTTGTGAGTAAGTGGAGCAATGCCCCTGCAATAGCGGCAAATCCAACTGATACCAACCCGTAAGTTTCAGCGAAAAAGTAGATTCCCACCGCAATCGCTCCTGTGTAGAAAATAGGCGCCATGGCAACTGACAGAAATCGTTCCTTGAGTTGCATAGATGCCGAAAACACAGCCGAAACAGCGAGTAAGAATACCGATCCAAAAAGAAGTTGTGCGAGTTGGGCAATTTCTGAACGCGCAACAACGTCAAATCCTGAGACAAAAATGCTTACAAAAAATTCTGGGAATATTGCCCCTAATCCACAGAGAAGCCCAAAGAGCAGAACCACGCCCCAGAAAAAACTGGAGAAAAACTGCATGCGTTCTTTGCCTTTCAGATCTGCTGCACGCGGAAGGAATAATGTCGCTACCGTTCCTCCGACAAGCAGGAAGAAAAAGAAATCTGGGATGCGGAACGCCGCAAACACGAAATCTATTTTTTCACTGCCTCCAAAAAAATCGACCAAAAATCGGTCGCGCAAAAACCCAAGGAATTTCGACGCCAACGCCGATCCCATAAGAAGTGCTCCGCCTGAGACAAGTATTCGTTTCACGTGCTTCAGTGTGCTAAAAATTCACCTTTTTGCAAGGCGAATGGAATGAATGTTAAATATTAAAGGTAAAATATAAAAAGAAATTCTAAATCATAATTTTTAAAGCTTAGAATTTAAGATTTATTTTAAAATTTAACATTTAACCTTTTACATTTTCTACAGTTTTTTTGTCTCTTCAGCTTTTCGACTCTTTAACTCTTAGACTTTTTTAGTAACACATCACATCATACCGAAGCATTTCTGAATTTCTACTCCGAGTAATCTGATATTCTGGAAAGAGGGTATCATTGTTATGCAGTAACTCACTAGGAAGATGTAAAATCTTCACCTGATCTTCGTCTTTTGTTACGGTAACCACTTTGTTATATGTTTCTCGACTTTGTTTTGGAGCATATCCAAACACATGAATATCTGCTGACATATTTCCTGCTTCTAATACCGAACGAACGATGACACGCACTCCGTTTCGACACGTATTTTGTGGGATGATGTAATTTTCTGTTCCCTTTTGATCAGCTTTTAAAACAAACTCATTCATACCATTCTCAAACATATCTTTTTTCACTGGAACCACTTCTTTTGCAAGAGTTGGTTCTGTGAGAGAAACCCGCTCTGCTTCTGTACTAAAGAAATTCGCTGTAAGAAAATCTTCCGCTTGATCGAATGGAACAACATACGTCACTCCTACGAAGAGGACAAGAACCGCAACCAGTTTTAATGCATTTTTCATAAGAATGTTTTCCTTATAATACTGTTCTTATTTATTTATTTCAAATTATTATCTTTTACAAAAACTCATTTTCTTGATTTTTCATAATTTCCTTGGAAAATGTTTTTGAAAATATGGACACACTCAAAGAAGAATTTCAAAATATTAAAGACTCAAGTAAGTCATGGCGTGAACGACGTGTAAAACGGTATATTCTTGCGGTAAAGAAAATTATTCATGAAAAATATGGAGACTGTTGGGAAAAAGCGCCTTGGGTTGTTCAGTTCTTACCTCTGATTGTAAAGCATTTCTGGCACCTCCATCTCCTCAATGCTGTAAATCCTGGCATGGATGGTTTTTCTGGACTCACTGGCGTTTCTAAGAAAAGTATCAATGACCGGCTAAATGAAACCTTTCGTCCTGATAATTTGTTTTTCAAAAAAGTTCCCACAACCGCGCAAGTGTTCCAAGCCTTTAAAGAAAAATATAAGGAAGAACTTTCCTACCCCATTATTTGCAAACCCGATATTGGAGAACGAGCAACAGGTGTGACGTTTATTTATTGCGATAAACAACTCCAAACGTATTTAAAAACGGCACGACCGAATTTTATTTTGGAATCCTTTTGCGATACCAAGCGCGAGTTTGGATTATCGTGGATCCAAGATCCAGAGTCCGAAGAATACACTATTGTTTCACTTGTGGAGAAACAGATTCCTTTTGTTGTGGGAAATGGGAAGCAAACACTCTTAGCTCTTATAGAAAAGCAATATGCATCCATGAACGTTGCTCCAGAAAAAAGGAAAAAGATACTCTCTGGATTTTCTAATCAAGAGAAGAAATCTATTCCCAACAAAGGTGAAGAAATTACAATTGTGCGAACAGCGAGTATTAGTTATGGAACGAAGTTTAAGAAAATAAATATTCCAAAAGCAAGCCGCAAAAAACTCTCTGATCTCATTGGTAAAATGATTACTGAAAAGAATGGAGTCTTTGTTGGAAGATTTGATCTCCGTGCGGACAGTGTGGCGGATCTTCTCCAAGGAAAGGTGAAGATAATCGAACTCAATGGAATTGGCGGAATGCCACTGGAAATTTACGAGCCACATATTCTTATTGATAAAAAATACGAAATCCTATTTTCTTATTTTGAAGATGTTCTCGCCTTCGCGAAGAAAAATATTGAATATGGACGAGGTATTCCCGCTAATCGACTTTCTCTTCATAAACACGTGTACAAAATTCTTTTTAGCAAAAGGAAAACACAAGAATTGCCTGCCGATTTAAAGGAAGATTTGCGATATATTTTAAAACTTGTTTTGGGACGTGGGAGACTCTGAGGGAAAGGGGGAAAATGACTTGACAGAAATAATTAAATCTATAGAATAAATAAGATGGAAGACCATAAAAATAAAGAATCATCTCTCGAGAAAGAACTAAAAAAAACTCTCCTAAAAATAGAGGCTCTGACAAAGGACAATGAAGCATTAAAAACTGAATGTAATACGGTGAAAAATGAGCGTAATACTGCTAACGCAGTTGTTCAAAAACGAACATTATTTATAGCGGGTCTAGCACACGAACTTAGGACCCCTATGAATGCTATTATTGGATTCACCGAACTTCTCAATGATCTTGACATTTCTGAAACGGAACGTGTTGAATATCAAAAAATAATAGCAGAAGCTGGAGAAACAATGTTAAACCTTATTGGGGATGTTATTGATTTTACAAAAGCAGAAGCAGGCACACTTCGAATGCAAAAATCTGATTTTGATCCAAAGGAGTTGCTTCTTTCTATGGAAAAAATTGCAAAAAATGAAAAGAAACCAGATGCTTCTGTAGATATTGTTTTTAGAACTCCCGACCCAAATGGAAATTATAATATTCATGCAGACCAATCACGTATTCAGCAAGTTCTGACCAATCTCCTTACAAATGCTATTAAGTTTACTGATGAAGGATCTATTTCTTTTGGATATAAAAAGAATAAGGATGGAATGACTTTTTATGTAAAAGATACGGGAACGGGAATCGATCAAGAATGCCAGTCAAAACTATTTGAATACTTTGCTCAAGACCCAACAACTGCACATAAAAACAACGAAGGAACTGGACTCGGACTCGCTATTAGTAAAAAAATTATAGAAGAGCATGGTGGGAAAATATGGGTTGAATCAATAAAAGGAGAAGGAAGTACTTTCTATTTCACTATTCCATCCCAAGAATCAGATAATGAAAAAATTAAAATTGATGCTTTGAAAATAATGGTTCAAAACCATGAAATAGAAATTGGACCCGAACTATTCACAGACGATGGTCCTTTCAAGTGTGGAGAAACACTTTTTGGCAATATTCAATATTTTATTGATAGATTTCAAGAGTTGGGAATTGACCTATTAGGTAAAAAAAATAAAGATGAACTTGTTAAAATTTTCAACTCTATCGTAACAATATGGGCAGAAGCGAGAGATAATTATATAAAATGGAACGAGCAGTCGGAAAAAGATGATTGGGCAGAAAAATATAATGATCTTTGTCTTGAAGCAAAGGATAAAATAGACCAATTTTTGAAAACGATAAAAGGCATTAAAACAAAAACTGAAAAAATTGTTGAATAAATTCTAGAAGAATATTTCTGCTAAATTATAACGATATAAAAAAACCCTCCAGAAACAAGAGGTTTGATTATGTATAAAAAGTGCCCCTTATCGGAGTACTCTTTTTTTATGTATGCAAAAAGGGCTCCAAAATTGGGAGCCCTTCTCGGTTGTGTAAGTAAATATCCCTGGGCTTACGCCACAGGGCATTTCAACTGAATTCAAGCGAAGCTTGTCCTAATTTTGTTTTGGATAACAAAACTTCATTAGGATTTTTTCCATCCCTCGCCCTGACGGGACGGGGAATTTCTAGCGGATTATTAAATAGATCGAAAAATCAAAATCCTGATTTTGTAGAAACAGGTTTAATAATTTTTTCCGCTTGTTGAACCAACACTTCTTCGTTCTTAATGATATCCTCTTGCACCTTCAGATAAGCCTTGAGCACCACCCATACGTCATGAAACTGTCTTACTATATGAAGGGACTCTTTATCTTTTTTGCTCAATTCTGAATTGTACGCAGAAACTGCTTTTTTAAATTCATCTTGAAGAAGTGCATATTCTGGTAAAACCAATTGCGTCTTGTTGAAATGATTATCCAACAAGTTTTCATAAGACTCTGCAGTAAAAACGTTTTCGATAATCCTTATTTTTGCCATATCCTCGGTAAGAACCAAGGTCTCTTGGTAATCATCAGGAAGAAGAACATAAAATCGAACTTCTTGAGTGCCTTCAACACCCTTTACTTTCATGAAAGTTTCGTATTCCCCAAGAGGAATAAGAACTTTCTTGCCCGAGTACATATCTATGCCTCGATCATAACGTAGGTGTAACTGCATCAATCTAACACCCGAAGAAAGTGTATCCACAATACTTTTAAGAGTAGCTTTCGGATCGTTTAGAACCTCTCTGCGTGAAGCAAACTGCTTGGCTTCAACTCCTTCAAGATTTTCTTCTGCGTACTTCCCAATAAAGAGGTCTTCCAATTTTCTTTCTCCGACTACCTCTCCTAGTATATGGGCCTGCATTTCCGAATGCACTTGTTTAGACTTGGTTTCATTGCTCTTCTCTAAGTATAAACGTAAATCATTGCGTTTATTTAATTCGAAGAAATCTATCATAGATTCCTTTTGAATGGAATAGAGAATAATGTCCTCAAAGTCAGTGTTCCAAACCAAGTTTTCACCTGATCCGGTTTGCACGTTTGACCCCGTATAAAGAGCGATCTTCGCTTTATTATCTTCAATGGCGTCCAAAATACCCAGTTCATAATCCTTAAAGGCTTCTCTGTAGTCGTAATCCCATTGATTTCTTTGTTTCCTTTTCCATTCCTTTTTGTAGTAAAAAGGAATGTCCTTAATTAGCTTTAAAGCGGTAGTTAATAGATTGGCTCTCTCGAAGCATAACGTAATATAGGAAACTTCATTTGGGTCCATTTTTTCTAATTTGGATTTCATTGCTCTCGATTTCTGTCCAAATCTTGTCATCTGACGATTTAAATCATCAGGGGTAAGGTTATCTCCATCTTGTTCGATGGAAATTATTAACGTGCTCAACTCTCTCGAGGATGCCTCGTTACCAAAAATCATCATAGCTATTACAGCTATGAAAAATACTCTTACTAAATTTTTCATCACATTGCTTATTTAAGTTATTAAAAAATTATTATGTTTTCCGAATTTTCAAAGATCACAACCGCTGCTTTCGCAGAAGTTCCGATCTTTTTAAAAAAATCAAACTTGTCTACGAAAGACTATCTCATTATAAATGAAATACCACGCCTTGTCAAGTCCTCCGTACAATAAAACCCTGTAAAAGCAGGGTTTCTTTATTTTATTGTTCTATTTTTGTTTTTTAAAAGTCTCGGTTCTCTTTTGCCTTTTTGTCTTTTATACTTTTTATGAGCTCAGCTACTGTCATTGTTAAACCTTCTTTTTTGAGCGTCTTATTCAGATTCTTTCTTAATCGATCTATTTTTTTCCCTCTCTTACGTTCTTTCTTAATAACTTTGTTCGCTTTATCGATTATTGCTTGTGAAGGTTCTTTTACTTTTACTACTTCTGCTGGTGGTCCCTCTACTGGAATATTCCCGTCTGTATCGGGAACAACTCCTTCTGGTGCTTTCCTACCAACTCGTTTTGCTTTCTTTTGGACGTCTCTTAAGAGAGCAACACCATTTCGATATTCATCTTCTTGAAGATCCTTGTTCAAAATATCAAGTGCTTCTGCTTGAGTAATGTTCCACTCTTTAAGTTTTTCTCCAGTGAGCACAACTTCTCTTTTTCTTCCGTTATTTGATCCAAAAAATGTTCGATCTGAAACAATAACTTCAACACCATCTCCCTCTGCGTGAAAAAGTTCTTTTCCTGTCGTATAGTTTCTTTTTCTATGTTGAAGCCATTTCCAGTGAATTTCTTTATCTTTTACGGCTAAATTCTTCACGATTTCATCGAGCATTTTTTGCTCGTTTTCTTGTCGTTTTTCTACAGAATTATCTGTAGCATTTTCCAACTCCACAATTTTACCTTCCAATTCTAGAATTTTGGCATTTAAGGCATCACAATCACATTCTTCTGGTTTTTCTTTGTATTCTTCTAATTTCCCCTTAAGAAATTTAATAGCATCCTTACACCCTTCAATGTTTGTTAGATCATAATCATTTAATGATGCTTCAATATCGAATTTCTCTACAATAACAACTTCTTCCACATCCACAATTTCTATATCTCCATTATCTTTAATAACCAATTTCTTTCCTTCAAAAACATTCGGTTTGTCTACATTATATTCTGGATACTGATTTGTAATGCGTTTGAGAACATCAAATGTTTTCTTGTGTCCTGCTACATCCCATCCTGTTTCTTTTATATTTCCTTTTCCATCCCTCGGAACTGTTTCTCCAAAAAATTCTGCTAATTGCACAGAAAGGTAAAACTCTTTTCCTTTTCCTGTTATTTTCTTAAATTTGTATTCCTTTTGTAATTTTTGAGCATCTATTTCTGCTTTCAAGTCTTGTGTTTTCTCCCCAACCTCTCCATAAAATTTTTCTCGTTCTTTGTTTTTCTTATCAGCAGCACTTCCCACTTCTTTGTGCCAATCAACTTTATCAGAATTGCTATTTTGGAAGACAAAGCGTCCCCTTGAGCCTTCGAAACCGAACATATTTAGATTTTTCATGTTTTATTAATGAAAATTTCAGGATATCTTACCATATCTAGAGAAAAAAATCAAGACCTATCCCTAAAAAGTCCTAAGTTTTTCATGTACAAATTGGAATAAGGAAGTCTGTGAGGG
>CAZEON010000036.1:0-12582 GCA_964513975.1 uncultured Candidatus Peribacteria bacterium | reverse complement strand
ACAACCGATGAAGTCCCTGCCGAGGAATTCAAAAGAGTCCGAGTGTCAGATTGTTGGTCTGATTCCGCGAGTGTCCATTCTCCTATCTTTTGGGGAGAGTAGGGCATACGAGTTACTTCCGTATCTCCCGATTGATAAAGTTCAAGAACTTCATCGGCAGTTAGAGTGCCTTCGTATATTTCAAATAGGTCCATTGTGCCGAGGAATTCAAGAGCATTATCATGTTTTGCACCTATTAAACTTAAACTAGCTCCTGTCCCCTGTGTTAAAGTAATTCCAGTAACTATAATTTCATTATTAACTCCTGCTGTAGTAGATGTTGTAGCAACTCCATTTACATATTTTGTACCACTTTGAGCACTTAAATTTCCAGTAGTTACATCAAGTCTAACAAAACCAACTCCATCAGCATTAGTCCCTTCACAAGCAAATAAATATCTATAACCGCCAAAACTCGTAGGATTACATCTAATCCTCACACTATAAGTACCATTCAATCCGAGGTTGTAATTTATCTTCGAGGAAGTTCCGTTGAATGTTCCTTTTCCGTTTGCGAAAGTTACATCTGTTACGGTCCCTCCATCTGCTTCTACCTCCGCTTCTGAAAAGAATCTTTCGTTAAAAATTACGCGAGAATCTATATACACATTCGTGCTCTCCTTTACTTCTTTGACTATTACGTTGTCGATATTCAAAGTAGTAGTTCCAACAGCTCGAAATCTAAACCTTGTTCCGTCTCCAACTATTTTTTCAGTATAAGTTCCATTTGCTCCGCGAGTAGTTCCGTAAACATCTCCGCACCCTACTTTAACTCCACCAGCAGAATATCCTGAAACAGTAAAAACCACCCTATATTTTTCACCAGAAGTCAAAACCTCTTGATAAATATCTTGGTCGCTAGAGGCAGTTGTAGCTACCCCTAATCCCCCAGCGATTGTCCACCCTGCTTCCTTCGTCCAATCCGTATCAGTATAAAACTCCCCATTCGTTACCTCATCCCCTCCGCTAAATACTACCGTGAAAGCCGAGGCTGTACAGATAGTTAGTAATCCGAGAGCGAGTATTAAAAGTTTTTTCATGTTATTTTACAAATTCTTGTCTACTTCCGAAAGAATCTATTTGATAATGAATATCAAATTCTTTCACTAAAACCTCACCCGAAACAACATTATCATCAATCAAATCTAACCCGGGTTCTGTCCTAAAAAAACCTTTGTAGAACCCGGGTTTGATTTTCGGGTTCGCTCGTCGATTTGTTGACTGGTCGATTTGTTGACTTGTAAGTTTTCTTTTAAACATTTTCATTTTTTATCTTCTTGGATAACCACAAGGGATTACTCCTACAATTTGTTTTTTTATTCATCATTATTCATTATTTACGTATCAGTCCTTGAGGCACCGAAGAGAGAACCCATAGTACTTATTGGGTGCATAGCGGCTGGTGGTAGAGTAGCCCGAATTCAAGCCTCGACTCCATGCATTCGTAGAGCTACCCTGGGAAGATGACCAGACGTAGACATAGGAGCCACTATCGTAGAAGCCTCCTGCTACATACCGGTAGCCCGCTAAAAGAGCGGAAAATCCAGAAGTGCTACAATTACTACTTCCGAAGCATTCGTCAACTGTTTTCAGTTTATCTCCTTCATCAGTACCACGGTAGCCAGTATTATCTTGTTGGGCTGTACTCATTCCCAGTTGCCCCTCAAGCGTTTTCCATTCCGTATCGGTAGGGATATGCCATCCATCAGGACAAATTCCTTGGTGGGGTGTATTTATCTGTGCAGAGCAATCAGTGTAGGCACAGTTCGCGGGTAAATCCATGGCTTCTTGCCATTCGTATAAAGCTCCGTTTGTATCACAGTTCGATTCTAAGTTGCTGTAGCAGTATTTCTGTGTCGTTCCCCCGGTTCCACTTCGCTGACAACTGGCGTAGGTTTCGTTAATACAGTAGCATTCTATGCCTCCGATAGTTCGTACTTCTCCAGCATGGTCTCCGCAACCATCTGCCGCGGCAATAGCCGTTGAACCCGGGTCATCTATCTTTGTTCCCGCATTCATGTGCTGGTTTGTCCAGCACTGATCTCCGATTTGGATCGTGTCGTACCAGTTGCCGCCACTGTCGCGGACAGCTGTTGGACACCCACTCACCCCAAATTGAACCCACGCAGTTCCATTACAATAGTTCATCGCATTTTGGTCATCGTTGTATTGGACTGTTCCTTTGAGTGCGGTAGTACAGGACTCAGTTGATCCGACTCCAAAAGTAGACTCGGTGCCAATTTTCGCTCCTCCCGATATTTCTAATTTTGTCACTGGCGTGATTGTTCCAATCCCGACGTTGCCTCCATCTTTGATAAAAATTCCATTGGAAGCATTATCAAATAAACCCAACCCATTGTCATCTATCGCGCTGAAATTATTTCCTATAAAAGAAGCCCAAACAATACTGATACTTATAATAGAAACGATGAAAACCGACAAAAGTAATTTTTTCATTAATCAATTTAAATACTACCATTTTTAAAAATAAAAAACCAAAAAAAATCCAATCTCCCTCATTCAGCCTCGGGGTTGAATCTTTACATAGCAACCCACTGCTTTAGCTGTGGGTCCTTAAAGGAAACACTGATTTAGTCGAAAAGTTTAAAAGCTAAAAAGTCAAAAAGCCTCTCAGGAAATCTGCTAAAGACTCTTTCCTCCTTCAGTTTCTTTAACAAATGGAAGAGGTTAGATGAGGAAAATACTTTTTCAGTGGTTCCTTAAAGGAAATAAATTCTTCGTTTGACCCCAGAACAAGTCTGGGGTGACAAATAAAAAAAAGACTCGCCGTAGCGAAGCTTCTTTTTTAGGGGAACCTTTATATGGTTCCCCGTTTTCACGGGGACATGGGTTATACGAAGAAGCTTGCTTGTACATCAAGGGCAAATTCTCGAGAGAAGAACCCTAAGACAAGAAACATCCCGATAACTCCGACTGCAAGCGCAATGTCTTGAACCAATGGCCTGTGGATGAAAGCGAGAATATTGTGTTTCATGTGTTTCATTTGTAGAGAGAGAAAAAAACAAATCTGGGCATTGTAGCACAAAGAAACTCAAAAATCAAATGTAATGATTTACACACTCTTTCCTCCTTAGTTTAAGGGGGATTCGTAGATGTTGTACGTACGAACTCTCTCCGACTCTGTGAATAGAGAGTACTTTTTCTTGTTCGATATTCGTCGCCTCTCTCTTTGTCAAGAGAAAGGCTTTCATGCGAGAGATTTCTGTAGTTTTATGAAAACTTTTTGTGGAAATGCTAATACTTCCTTGTTAGAAAATCGGATCACCTTCATTCCCATTTGATTCATAAGAAATGTTCGGTAACTATCATAATCCTTCTATGTTTCATGAATACCACCATCAATTTCCACAACAAGCTTCGCTACCCGACAATAAAAATCTGCTATGAAAAATCTATAATTCCCTTTTTTCTCATACTCAAAAACAATTGGATACTGGCGATAGAATTTTTTACCGACACATTGTTTTCTTCTCACCAGTTCCCAAAAAATAGTTTCTGATTCTGTTTGTTTTTTCCTTAATTCTCTGGCTACTTGATTGGCGAGAGCTCTTACTTTCATATTTTTTATCCTACATATTCCCCTTTCTCTTGGCAAAGAGAGAGGGGATAGAATATCTATCCTTCATAGTTCGCTTCCTTTTTGCAGATGGGGAGAGAGTTCATCTCATACTCATACTCATACTCTTACCCTCTTTGCCGCCCCTTCACCGCAAAGTAGAAACTCGCTCCCAAAATCACCACCGCAAAGAGAATCATAAAAGGGAACATGGTTCGTGGTTGTTCTTTATTGGCAGGTCCTGTCTGGGGTAACTCATCAGGGATAGGAACAAATTCATCTTCAATATAAACGACTTCTGGTATCTCTTCTTCCACAGCGCCTGGAAGCATAAATGGCATTGCTGAAATTTTTCCGATTGCATCTTTTTGCGCATAGAGTTCTTCCGTTGTTTGTGCACGATTTGGATCATCGCCAGTGATATTGAGAGGCAGGGCGCCAAAGGCTCCATTCACTCCCATAGGAACTGTCGAAAAATCACCTTCAATTGGCACCGGATCTGCTGGCAATAAAGGGTCAACATAACTTCCTTCAAAAAGTTCAGGTGTTGATTCTGTAGAATAGGCAGCATTCTCAGTGAAGTATTCATCCGCAAATGGATCGGGTTCCACTAAGATAATTTCGTCCAAAGGAAAAGGCGGAACAAAATCAGGGGCTGGATTATTATCAAAGATCGTAAATATACCCGTTCCTGTCAGCACAGAAGAAAAGACCTTTGTGTTGGGCGTGCTCGAATCTTCAATTTTGCCTCCAAGTTCAATCCAACCATATTCGTACGAATATTCCCAGAGAGAAAGTTCTCCGTAGTCTTCTGTAATTGGAACAAGGAGTTGAACGAGTGATGTTGTTCTACTAAAACTTTCGGGATGAAGGTATTCATATCGAAATAGACTCCGGCTTCTCATCAAATCAAACTGATCCGCAAATGTAAGATGTTCAGCTGTGTCGCCCAAAAGCTCAAACGTAATCAATTCTTGCATCCGTGCACGAGGTTTTTTATCAGGAAGGGCAATAAGTTGAGGCGGAACGATTTCTCCTGAAAAAGAAAGTCGATCCAATGTCACTACAACACGAGCATTTTGTGAAAATTCAATAAACAAAAGTCCGTTCGAATCTGCTAAAATACCAGATTGTACAATTTTTCCTGTTTCTACATAAATGGCATCTTCTGTTCGTAATGGCTCTTTTGCCAATACACCACTTGCTAGAAACAAGGTTGAAAAAAAGAATACGACAAAAAATTTTCTCACATCGCTATTTTGGATTACAATTCAAACAATTTCAACCCTAATACCCTATGTCCCAAATACAATCTATTTTCGCTCGACAAATTTTAGACTCTCGTGGAAACCCAACCGTCGAAGTAGAAATGTCGGATGGCACACACACAGTGTTGGCAAAAGTTCCTTCAGGAGCTTCTACAGGAATTCATGAGGCGCTGGAATTACGAGATGGCGACAAAGGTATTTATATGGGAAAAGGAGTCTTACAAGCCGTTAAAAATGTAAACGACATTCTCGCTTCAGAAATTATTGGCATGGATCCAAGTGAGCAAGAAGCTATTGATCAGAAAATGCTTGATATCGATGGAACAGAGAATAAAGAAAAATTAGGAGCCAATGCAATACTGGGGATTTCTCTTGCCACAGCGAGACTCGCATCAATGCAGAAAGGGATTGGTCTTTATCAACATTTGAATAATTTATTCGGCGGAGAAATATCCCTCCCTCGTCCAATGATGAATGTGATTAATGGAGGAAAGCATGCTGATTCGGGACTCGCCGTTCAAGAGTTTATGATTTTCCCAAATCTTGGAAATTTTTCAGACAATCTGAGAGCGGGAGCTGAAACATTTCACCACTTGAAAAAGATTCTCGTTAAAAAAGGATTCTCCGTAGGAGTAGGGGACGAAGGGGGATTTGCGCCACGACTCCCAAAGGTACGTGATGCTCTCGACACAATTCTCGAAGCAATTGAGGCAGCTGGATACACAGGAAAAATGGAGATTGCGCTTGATGCAGCAGCTTCAGAATTTTACGGATCTGCAAATGGAGCCGAAGAAGGAAAGTACTTTATCGATGGAGAAAACCTGACGCCAAGTGAACTGACAAAATTGTATGGAGAATTATTGGAAGAATACCCAATTGCTTCTATCGAAGATTCACACAGTGAAGACGATTTTGAAGGGTTTGCTGAAATGCAGAAACTCTTTGGAGACAAAGCTCAGCTGGTAGGGGATGATCTTCTCGTGACCAATAAGAAACGACTTCAAATGGGAATTGATCAAAAACTCTGCAACTCTATTCTTATTAAAGTGAATCAAATCGGATCATTAACCGAAACATTTGAAACGATGAAGTTGGCAAAAGCGAATGGATTCCGAACTGTTATTTCCCATCGGTCAGGAGAAACGTCTGATGAATTCATTGCCGATCTTGCTGTCGGAACAGATGCTGGACAGATTAAAACAGGATCGCTCTCTCGTTCAGAACGAATCTGTAAATACAATCAGTTGTTGAGGATTGAAGAACAATTCTAAAGGTTAAAGGTAAAAGGTTAAAATAAATCTTAAGTCTTAATTTTTAAAATTCAGAATTTGACATTCCAGACAAAAACATTATATATCTGTAGGACTATTTTTAAATTTTTGGCACAATGGGAAATTCTTCGGAAGAATTCGATAAACAAATTGATTTTAATTTGATGGCTCAACAAAATGATGAAGCTAGAATAGCTTTGCTAAAGAAAAAATATGGGATGACTGAAGAAAACGTTTTCGAAAAAATAAATTCTGTCATGGTGAAAAGATGGAGGATAAATAAAAATGAAGTTACACCAGAATCAAAAATAAACGATTATATTATACCAGGAGATCGTTTATCATTTATCATTAGTATTGAAAACGAGTTCAAGATACATTTTCCAGGTTATTTGGACGAAACAGCAATAACGATTATGGACATAGTAAAAGCGGTTCCTTTTTCAACGAAAATATAAACCACCTTCCATTCAACTATTATAATGGTGACATAATTACTTTTTGCTTTATTGAACACATTTATTGTTCAACAAATTGACAATTGAAAATGGGAAATTGAAATTCATTTCCCCCCTCTCACGCTACTCAATTCCGCTTCTACAAAAGAAATAAATCGTTCAGGTGTGTACACGGGCGATGAGTGTCCTTTCCAGTTTACGGAAAACGCACCCGCTAAAGCAGAAATCGCGTATCCAGATTCTTTTCTTTGGCGGAGGTAATCAATTCCTCTTTGGGCTTTTGTAGTATTAAGATTCGTTCCTGTATCAAGATTCACCCATCGAAAACGAAACCCTCCTTCATACGTCCGACTCGGCATATTCCGATCTGAAGAATTGAATCGATTATAGGCTGACCACATACCTTTGTTTTTTAAGTATTGCATTCTATTTCTGACACCATGGAGTCCCCAAAATTCCTCACTATCCTTTGGAATTCCCAACTGTCCACATTCTTCCATCACTCTCCGAGCATGCTCTTTTGTCATTTCTAAAAATTCAATCTTCTTTCTCTTTACTTCAGAACCTTCTGATGAATCCTTTGTTTCTTTTTTATCTTCTTTCGAATTCTCTTTCTTTGCTTGAGCCGATTTAATTTTTACAAGCTCCTTTGCCGCTCGTTCACTATCCAATGATCGAAGTTTCTGTGCAGAATGTTCTGCCGATTTTAAATCTCCTTGTTGTCGATATGTATCAATTTCTTGCAGGATATTTTGGATTTTCTTTTTCCCTTCTTCTGGAGTTGCCACATCCTGTACAACTGTTTTTTCGGGTTCTTGAAGCTTTGATAATTGTTGTTCTATTTTTTTTCGTGCTGTTGGATTTTTTTCTGATTTTAATTGTTTCTCCAGTGCTCCAATCCGAAGCAGTATTGTTTCTAATTTTGTGATAAATCCCTTTTGACGCAGGGAGTCGAAGACCTTCTCTCCAAATTTCTTTTTTAATGTATCAACAGCACCCTTTGCAGCTTTTGGATTTTTAGAAGTAAAAAGATTATGAATATGTTGGAATTCTTTTTGTGCTTCCGATTCCTGTTTCTCCCGCTGTGATTGAATTTCAAGCATCTTCTCCAAAAACTTCACGGGCTTGTCAGCAGGTATCTTTTTTAAACTTTGCAGATGTGCACTTTTCGCTTTCGGGGAAAAGAATTCTGATAACGTTCCTTCTGCATCTTCCAATATTGATTTCTTAATTTTTTCTGAGAAATCTTTGAGTTTTGAAACCGATTCTCCATGCGTAAATGATTCCTTCAACGCAAAATTAAAGGCCACGGTGAAGTTGTGAAAGTCTCCGGGAGACATCCTATCTGACAATTTCCAGAAACGATCGGGGAACATTTTCTCAACATTTTTAAACAGATCTTCACTCAAAATCTGAGCTACTCCAAAGTGCACATCTCCCGATGTAATTTTTTCATGCACAAGGAACTGCAAGGTGACCTGATTTTCTCTGAACGCATCCACTGTTCGTTTCACTTTTAACACATGCTCCAGCTTCATTTGTCGATCGCTTCCACCTGTCGGTTTACTCGTTACCTGACGAATAATATTCAACACCTTTTCCTGCTTTTGGGGAGGAATATTTTTAACGATTTGCTGTTGGAGTTCTGCGATCTGGTCGTAGAACTGATATTTCTCTTTGAGTTCGTTGCTGTTTTCACCCTTGGCAATAGATTCCTTTGCATCCTTTCGTGCCCAGTATCGATCCACATCATCAAGGTACGAAAGGTTGTCAATAAACTGAATAACCTCATCCGCATTGCCTGCAGAAAGTTCCTCTTGGTTATCAATTGTTCGTTCTTCGTCCCCCATGGAGGGATTGTAGAAAAGAAGAGGGGAATGTCAAGGATTTTTTCACATCATTGGGAGTCCTTGACGATTTTGCAAAAAAGATTTAAAAATGAGCCATAATGAGAGAATCCACAGAAAAACTTATTAAGAGGGGTGGGGAAGTATTCCGTCCTGATCTTGATGAAATTGCAACACATCAAGTACAAGCACAGGTTGATTCTTTTGGCACACTTGAAGAACAAAGAGAAAAAATCCAACTGTTACAGGAACTTAATATTTACGGAAGAAAGCTGGTAGAAGGAAGAGGGGATCAAACAGTCTGGTTAGTAGAGTTCCCACAAACAAACGATGATTCTGATTTAAAATTCAAAGACACGGTGTTAGCAAAAAAACTAGGATTCACTCGTCAAGAAACATTTAAATCTGTAGGAGAGGAAATTGAAAACGGAGGAAAACCAGATCTCGATGAATTTGATGAAACCGCTGCACAACTTGTAGTTCTCGATAAAGAGGGAAATATTGTTGGGGGCTATCGTATATGGAGAACCGATGAGGAACTCAAAACAAAAGAACTTGATGAAGCCGTCTATAATTCTCATTTTTTTAATTACTCTGACGAATTCAAAACAAACGTGCTCGATCGAAGTATGGAAACAGGAAGAAGTTTTGTACTTCGAGACAGTAAGTGGGTTGCTCTTTTTGCAATGAAAAACACATTCAAAGCTTGGCATAAACTTTGCACAGAAGAGATTGAGAATAGAAATGAGGATCTCAGATATCTCTTTGGTGGAGTGAGTATCAGCAATGATCTTCCTTGTGATTTACAAGAAAAACTTATCTACTTTCTCCAAAACATCGTATCAGAGCGAATTCCTAAAACAGACGTAAGCGCCAAAAATCCGGAAAATGAATTTCTCATCTCTGAGGAAAACAATGAGCAATTGAAAAAATATTTTGAAAAACCTTCTTCAGAAGAGGGTTCCGAGAAGATTGAATTTGAAAAACTTTCTCCAGAAGAAGCATTGAAGAAAATTAAAGATGAATTTACTGCTCGAGATGAAGAATTTCCAACACTCTTTGATACGTATATTGGAATTGAGAAACCAGGAGCTATTAAATTTGGAACTGCCGTTTATAACCCTGACAGGGGAAACTGTATTGAAGTGATGATGTTGGTTGATCTCAAAAACCTAGCCGATGATCTCGAAAAACGATTTGGAGATCCCGATGGAGTGGCCCTTCGTGATAAAATAAAAAAGTAGAAAATAGGGGAGTTGCATTTTTGAAAATTCTCTCATAGAATTAAGGGCATGATAAAATACATTCACGCAGTTAAAGGCGGGTTCATAGCATTTGTTCTTTTTACTATTGGGGTTATTTATATTCCAGGGAGGGGTTCTTCTCCAGATATAGAAATCATCCTCATGATCAGTACATTTTTGTTTGCTATTTTAGCAGGGTTCTTTCTTGCACGACTCAACACTCGTTACAATAAAATTACAGAACTCGTAGCAACAGAAGATGCTTACTTTTTGTCATTTTTTAATACGGCACGTTTTCTTGGAAAAGAATTTGAGGACAACATAAAGGAATTGATAGACACCTACTATATTATCGCCTATGACTTCAATAGTAATTATTACAAATCTAATGCTGGAGTTCTTCAGATGTTTTATGAGGAATTAGAAAAAGTAGATATAAAGAAAAATATAAAGGCCGAAAGTGTTTTTGATGAAATGGTGATTTTTTTATCTCAGATCGAGGAAAATAGAAATAAAAATGCAGTATTAACACTTGATAAGGTAACAAGAGGGCAATGGGGAATCTTATTGCTTTTGGGTAGCATTATCATCTTTTTCCTTTTTTTCCTAAAAACAGATGCTTTGTATTCTCAAATTACAACGGTTTTATTCTCAACTATTTTAACGCTCATAATTCTCATTATTCGAGACCTCAGTTCCCTCCGTTTAAATCAAGGGGAAGATATTCTTCAAGAATCAGGACAGGAAATATTCGAATCTATAGGGAAAATGCGATATTACCCTGAAAAACATTTAAAAGATGGAATGACACATATTCCCAAACATGTAAAAAGATACCGACTTGGGACTCATAAACCAGGAGCAGAGAAATTTGAGATAATCGTTGTGGAAAATAAATAGAGTAGAAAACAGGGGAAGTTGTTTTTAAAAGTGTTGTAGGATAGAATTAAAGCTATATTAATTATTTCAAAATGACGAACCAAGAAAAAAACAGGGGAGATATTGCAGACAGAGCCTTGTGTTACTGCAAGCAAACAATTAATTGGTTTTTGATTATTTTAGGTCTTGTAATTGCAGGATTAACCATAGTTGGACTTAGTACGATTGATGAAATAAATAAAACGGCAGAAAAGAAGGTAGATAGCATCATTGAGAAACAAGAAAAAATATGGGAGGCTCGTTTCGACGATCTGGAAAAAAGATTGATAAACAAAGTCTCACCCTCTTCTGCTGCTTTGTATAGACGAATGGAATACTGGAATGACACTCGATGGGGAAAAGATGGAGAACCCATTAGAGACAGTCAAAAGGTAATTGATATTTGTGACCTAATTTTAAAAACATACCCAAACGATGACACTGCTTTTTATTATAAATCTTTTTCATACGCCTTACTGGACAACAAAAAAGAAGCCCTTGAAAACTTAAAAATAGCCATTGAAATGAATAGTTTTTGGAAAGAACATTCAAAGAAAGATGTTGATTTTAAAAATGTTTGTGATATGAAAGAATTTAAAAAAATAGTAGAAGGGGAATGTGAATTTGAATACTAGAAAGGTATTCTCATTCCTTTTTAATTAAAAAAACGCTTAGAACGTAAATTTAGTTTACGCCTTTTATAGATTCTGTTCGAGAGAGGTGAGTACATTTATTGATCCATCTTACTTAACACAATGTATCTTGGTTTAAGTTAATACAGTCATGACGACACGTATAAGAGCTGAAAAGAATTATTTGGATATTTACATTGACTCTTTGTCCTCTTTCCAAAAAAATAGAAAAGTATTTTGACATTCCTTTGTAAAAAAATAGAATTCGCCCGATAAAAAAGTAATCAACAATTCCCTCTTATGGCAATCAAAAGTGTAACGGCAACTCGGATGACAATGCTCGGTCTCAAAAACCAGCTCAAAGTAGCTGAACGAGGTCATAAACTGCTTAAAGATAAACAAGACGGACTCATGCAAGAGTTCTTAGACATCGTGAGAAAGGCCAAATCAATGCGTGAAGAGGTCGAAAATGCGCTTAAAGAAGCCAACGCGGCGTTTTTGGAGGCTCAGGCGATCATGCCGAAGTCAACACTCCGAAATACACTCGCAGTCCCCTCTCAAAAATTGAGTTTGCAAGTGAGCACAAAGAACATCATGTCAGTGCGTATTCCTCGGTTTAAGCTCCAAATTACTGGCAATGCTCTTGGATACGGATTGGTTCAAACACGTGGCGAACTTGACATAGCTATTAAAAAGTTTTCAAAGGTGTTCAAAATTCTTCTTGAGCTGGCGGAAGTAGAAAAGTCTGCTGAGAACCTCGCTTTTGAGATTGAAAAGACACGACGACGTGTAAATGCCCTTGAACATAGATTGATTCCTGATCTTCAGGACACACTCAAATTCATTGGAATGAAACTTGGTGAAACCGAACGTTCCTCTATTATTCAGGTCATGGTCATTAAAAACATGATCGAAGCACAAGAACAAGCCAAAGCAGCCAGAGCCGCTACGACTGCTTAATCCCCTCTCTATTATGCGAAAATTCCTTCTCCTTGGTCTCGTTTTCAGTCTTTTCAGTGCTGCAACAATCTTTGCCAGTGCTCCGAATGTTACAAACTTCCCTTATCAGAAAGATGTGATTATTCCTCAGCTCTCATGGAAGAAAATAGTAGCCATTGATTTGGATAATACAGTTATAAAAAGAGTGAATCAGCGCTTTTCAAACATCAATCTTTATAATGGAGACAACCAAGAAGTTCCTTTTGATGTTTTCTATAACGAATTCGCACGATTTAAGGATGTCAGTGTTGTAAAAACCTCTTCACAGAAATCGGGAAAAGTTTCTGATCTTGTTGATAGTGATCCTTTCACAACATTTGTATTTGATG
>CAZEON010000035.1:0-12867 GCA_964513975.1 uncultured Candidatus Peribacteria bacterium | reverse complement strand
CTTTTTCTTATTCTTCTTCTACCAAGTGTTGCGTTTAACCCTAAAATGTAGGGTTGATTACTGTGGCGGTTTGTAGAACAAAAATACCAATTTGTCAAAAAGATTCTTTTTATTTCAGTTTGGATCGGGTCGTAAAAATGTTCGACGAACGTTCCAATTTGATGTCTTTTTATTTCAAAATTTCTTGCTTTTCCTCAATTTTTTCTCTAAATTCAAAAACGACCCTACGGTCATTGGCTCTTTTCCCCATTTTGGAAATTCATACTCTTCCTGAGTAGTCGTAGATTGGTTTCTTGGCTTAGAATGGACCACAAGTCCACCTCATAACCCGAAGGTCACAGGTTCGAATCCTGTCTCCGCAACCACCGAATTCACAAAAAACCAAGGTCGAATGGCTTTGGTTTTTTTCTGTGAATCCCGGTGTCCCGGACTTGATCCGAGGTCTCATGAAGATGAGAACCGTCCAATGTTCGTTTAATAGCGAAGCGTCATCCTGCCTTCACAATCATCATTAAATTTACATTGTCTCAGTAAATTTAAGTTTTGACATTGACAATTTTGTTGATTAGAATTTCTGCACTAGGACGCTACACATGAATGAGACTATTATGGCAAAGCGAATTCTTAAAAAGCAGTGTCCTTATTGCGCTGAAAGCGATATAACCATAAATTGGATCACGAGAAAGGCAAAATGTAATTCCTGTGGCAAGTCTATGAGAAAAGAGGAGGGCGAAAAAATTTTAAGACGTGCTGATATTCCACTATGAAACCTGTTTGTATTCAATGTAAGACTCCCTATGCGGTAACAGATAATGATCTGGCGTTTTTGCAAAAACTATCTCCTTCTGTCAAAGGTGTGCGTTACGAATTTCCTCCACCTAAATTTTGTCATGATTGTCGTTCTCAACGCCGGTTAGCAATTCGCAATGAAAATAAATTGTACGATAGACAATGTGATTTCACTGGAGAAAAATTTGTCTCTCTCTACTCGCCCGATAGTCCTCACTCGGTTTATAAAGAAGATGTGTGGTGGAGTGATAAGTGGAATCCACTTGAATATGGACGTGACATAGATTTTTCACGTCCGTTTTTTGAACAATTTTATGAACTCAGACTTTCTGTGCCAAGACGCGGAATGCAACAAGATGGGACTACAGAAAATTCTGATTACACTACGTACAGCGGAAACAGTAAAAACTGTTATCTCATGTTTTCCTCAGGATATTGTGAAGACGTATATAATAGTTCCTGGGTAGTAATGTGTAATAGTTGTGCGGATTGTTATTCTTGTGTGAGCAGTGAGCTTCTCTACGAATGCGTAGACTGTATGAATTGTTACAATTCTTTTTATTTGCAAAATAGTAAATCCTGTCAGGATAGTTACTTTTTGGAAAACTGTCGGAACTGCCATCATTGCATTGCCTGTAAAAATTTGCGTTCAAATGGGTATCACGTCTTTAACAAACCGGTATCAAAAGAGCAATATCAAGAACTGAAAGAGGAACTCCATAATGGCGGGTTCCCGGCTATGCAGAAAAAATTTAACGAGTGGAAAGACTCTCTCCCAACCTTATATGCATCCATCGTTAACTCTGAGAATTGTATAGGAAACATGCTGGAACATGTGGACAATTGTTACAATTGCTTCGACATAATAGTTGGAGCCCAAGACCTAAGACACTGCCAAGCCTGTGGGTGGAAGGGGAAAGATATGATGGATTGTTTTGGAACCGGCAAGGAGTCCGAATTGATGTATGAAACATCTGGAGCTTTAACAAGTCAGCGATTGTTTTTTTGCTGCAATATACAAATGAGTAATGATTGCTTCTATTGTGATTCTGTTAAAAATTGCCAACACTGTTTTGGTTGTATTGGCTTAAATCATCGTAAATATTGCATACTCAATAAGCAATACACAAAGGAAGAATATGAAGAACTTCTTCCGAAACTCATTCGACACATGCAATCTGCTGGTGAATGGGGAGAAAATGTTCCTGTTATTTACTCTCCTTTTTGTTACAACGAAACGATCGCTATGGAATATTTCCCCTTGTCAAAAGAGGAGGCCATTGCAAAGGGGTTTCGCTGGAAAGATGAGGTTATTAAAATCCCAAACGTTGAAAAAATCGTTTCTGCTGAGAAGATTCCCCCAACCATTGATAATGTCCCCGATGAAATTCTTTCTTGGGCTATTAAGTGTGAGAAATCACAAAAGCCATACGTCATCACGGCACAGGAATTACTCTTCTATCGACGCATGCGCTTACCGTTGCCCTCTCTCCATCCTGAGGAAAGGCACGTTGCAAGGAGAAACCGTCGTTTGCCATCGAAATTATGGTCACGAACATGTCACAAATGTGGTAAAACTGTTGAAACTCCATATGCTCCAAACACACCTCAACACATTTATTGTGAATCTTGTTTCTTGAATGAGACCTATAACAGTAAGAATGGAGAAAATATTGCGGGGGATGACTCTCATTTTTTGAATCAGAAAATGTTACACCGAGCCCGCCTTTCCTATAGAAAGGTTTCGGGTCTAACACGGGTCGCAAAGAAAGTGGTTGAAACCAAGTTGAAAAAACAAATATAATACATTGCATGCTTCTCCTGGTTCGTCTTCAACAATGGCGTCAAAAGTCTTTAAAAACAGAACCCCGTTTTGCCCAATTATTGGCAAATCTTCATGAACAAGTTAAGGAACAGGTACTCAGTTTTGAACTCGTTTCTTCTTCTCAATATATTTATTTTTATATTCACATAGTTGAAGATCTCCGTGAATTGATCGTTGGGCAAATTTATGCTTTGTATCCAGATGCCATTATCGAGGACAAGGAGTCCGATTATACAACCGAGTTAAAAATGGATGATGGCGTATTTCTGGTGTCACAGATGAAAAATAAGCGTTCAGATCTCTATCCTTGGAAGCGATTTGATGAAATTGAGGGAGATTCCCTAGCCGGACTTTTTACGGTACTAAGTAAGGCACATGAAGAAGATCAGCTGTGGGTACAAGTAGTAATGTCTCCACAACGAGATAACTATTGGTTTAATGTTGCTCGAACCTTTCAAAATAAATCTAATTCTTTTTCTCGATTCTTCCGATTAAGAGATCGATTAAAATCCAAAACCCAAAAAGATTTTTTTGAGCAGGAAAAAACGGCCATCAGTACAAAAGCAGAAGAACGACAATACAAAGTGAGCATAAGGGTTGCTGTTCAAACGAAAACAAAGAAAACAGCCGAACGACAATTAAAAGCCCTCGAGCATGCATTTTTGTCTTTTAATTCTATTGATTTTAATGGTTTTCTTCCTGGTTCGCGTGTTCGTGGAAAAGCAGCATTAAAACTCTGGCAAAAAAGATCCTTGATTGGATCCACGCTTATGGGTCTTAACGAAGTCGCGGGAATGTATTACTTCCCAGATCCACAGATAGTGCCTCATATCGTTCATGTACAAGCCCGAAGAAGCGAGCCTCCATTCGATCTTCCAAAAGCAAAGCAACCACATGTGATTCCCTTTGGCGTGACCAACTATCATAATCAGAAAATACCATTCGGAATACTCCGAAAAGATAGGGAACGACACATGTATGTTGTTGGGAAATCTGGGAATGGGAAAAGTAAATTTTTGGAACTTCTTATAAGTCGAGATATTCAGGATGGTCAGGGGGTCTGTGTTATGGATCCCCACGGGGATTTAGTGGATGCGGTTTTAAAGCATATTCCGGAAAATCGTATTAAAGATGTTATCTATTTTAATCCAATGGATACGGAATATCCCATTGCCTTTAATCCACTGGAAGTCGTGTCTCCGAAGTTAAAACTAAGAGTCACCATCGGTTTTATTGAAATATTCAAGAAACTTTTCGGCGCAAACTGGACTCCTCGATTAGAACATATGCTCCGGCAAACAATATTGGCTTTGCTTGATAGCAAAGGAACAACGGTTTTTTCGATCCTCAAAATGCTCTCGGATAAAAACTACCGACAGCGAATTGTCACAAACATAGAAGATTCTGTTGTGAAAAACTTCTGGGTCAACGAATTCGCAGCGTGGAGTGAGAAGTTTGATCATGAAGCGATTATGCCTTTGTTAAACAAAGTGGGACAACTCGTATCAACCGATCTCATTCGTAACATTATTGGGCAAGAAAAAAATACTTTCAATATTAGAGAAGTAATGGATAATCAAAAAATATTACTCGTGAAGCTCAATAAGGGATTATTGGGAGAAGAGAACGCCGCTTTGTTAGGCGCCATGATGATTACGAAAATTGAACAGGCCGCACTAGAGCGCGCTGATTTGCCAGAAGAAGATCGAAATCCGTTTTATTTGTATTGTGATGAATTTCAATATTTTGCTACCGAAACATTTACCGAGATATTATCTGAGGCAAGAAAATATCAACTATCGGTAACCATTGCTCACCAATACATGGGGCAGTTGGTTCCATCGATACGCAATACTGTTTTTGGAAATATTGGGACAATTGTCAGTTTCCGAGTGGGAGCCGATGATGCTGCTGTGTTAGAGCGTGAGTTTGTCCCCATATTTTCCGGGCAAGATATTATTAATTTAGCCGTGAGAGAGTTTTACATCAAAATGAGTGTCAAAGGACAAACCCATAATGCATTTTCTGCAGACACAATTGATGTTTGTTCGCCAAAAAAGAACTTTGTGAAGGAGATCATTGAACATTCTCGAGCAACCTATAGTAATCCAAAAAAAGAAGTGGGAGAGCTTTTGCAAAAATGGGATGAGAACAGTGATGTTGATGGTGACGTAAGAGAAGAGGGGGAAATTTTAAATCAGAAATTTCTACGCCCGCTCATTGTTCGATGATTCAAATGCCCCCGCAAAATGAAATGTAGGAAGAGCATCCTGCCTTTTTTGAACAAATAAGTTTGTGTTGTATACTCCAATCCGAACATGCAAACCACTGTCTCAATTGCTCCGTTTTTACTAAAGGAAACGCTCTCTAAAAATATAAAATTATTAGTATTAGATGGAGGAACTTGTTCAGGAAAAACGACAATAACAAATGAATTGTTGAGATTATTAAAGAAGAAAAATATTCCGTACACTTTTTTATCGGTAGATATGTTTTTAATGCCCCGAGAGGAAAGAGATTATGGGAATAATCTTTACAAAAATACCAGCCTGATTCGTTGGTATTATTTTGATAAATTTACAAACCTAGTTGACAAGCTTCTTTCTTCTTCGTCATTAGAAAAAGAGGTTTCTATTTATAATCGTGACACTGGTAATGTTGACCTTGTTTACAATATAAGTCATAAAAACGGTTTGATCATTCTGGAGGGATTATATGTTTTGCATGCACTAGTGCAGTCTCAATTGTTTCCAACAATCGACAATAAATTGTTATTCTTTTTTGAAACATCTCCAACCAAAATGGAAGAGCGAATGAAAAATCGAAATGTTTACATTAAAGACGGGGTCTTTGATTTGCTTTGTAAAAATGTTTACATCCCTTCACATGTTGATTACATAAATTGGCTCAACAATGAGGAAATTGTTTTTGATAGAATTTTTTTCACAGATAATTTTGATGATATAAAAATAAGAGAAAGTTCTGCACTTAAGGGTTATAAAGACTAGTCATTCTCACTCCACCAACCCCTCTCCCGTCATTTCCTCTGGAATCGGAAGTTCTAGCAGTTTAAGAATCGTTGGTGCAATATCCGCCAACGTTCCTTTTTCCCTCAAGTGAACTTCTTCTCCGCTATTGAGAATAAGCGAGAACGGCACGAGGTTTTTGGAATGCTTTGGAGCATGATTCCCTTCCTCATCAAGCATCTCCTCACAGTTCCCGTGATCGGCAGTAATCATAATGTCGTAGCCTTGTTTCAGCACCTTTGGCACAAGCTTTCCGAGACACTTGTCGACGGTCTCCATAGCAATAATCCCTGCCTGAACATCGGAAGAGTGCCCCACGAGATCCCCATTGGCAAAGTTCTGAACCACGAGTTCGTACTCATTTTTTTCAATCGCTTTTATCGCGGCGTTTGTATTCTCAACCGCTGCCATCTCCGGCGCATCAGCGTAGGTCGCACACTTGGGAGAGTGAACCATGATGCGTTCTTCTTTCTCAAACGGTTCTTTGTGGTCTCCTGAAAAGAAAGTGGTGACGTGATTAAACTTTTCGGTTTCCGCGATTCGTAGTTGTCGGTGTCCTTCGCGAGCAACGATTTCTCCGAGTGTATTCTCGATCTTGTGTGCAGAGAGTGCGTAAATGACGTGTGCCTGCTTGTGATATTGCCCGAAGATTCCGACGTTTTCCGGATTGAGACGAATGAGTCGCCTGAACTGCGGAAAGTCTCTATCGCAGAATGCGGCGGCAATTTGGTACATCCGATCGGTTCTGAAATTGAAACAAATCACAATGTCATCACTTTGAATTTGTCCTTCTTTTTCCAAAAGTACCGGTGGAACATAGTAATCCGATTCATCGCTCGTCGTGTAGAAGTTGTCGAGATAATCTTCCCATGATTCCCGTACCGCAGAAACATTTGGATCGCAGAGCACCTTATACGCTTGCTGGGTTCGGTTCCAGTTTTTGTCCCGATCCATTCCAAAGAATCGTCCTCCGATTGATGCAATTTTTCCGAGTCCTTTTGCTTCAATGTCTTTGAGATAATTCTTAGCGGTCCGCTCTGGCACGTCTCTCCCGTCAAGAAAAGCATGAATAAAAATGTCCTCAATCCCAAAGTTCTTCGCCATGTCTTGGAGTCCGTAGAGGTGGTTTTGGAAACTGTGGATCCCGCCGTCCGACACCATCCCGACAAAATGAATTCTTCCTTTTTGTTTCGCTGTTTGAAACAAGGGGGTGAGTTCTGGTTTTTCAATAAACGCGCCCGATTCTATTTCGTCGTTGATAATAGTGAGCAATTGCTTCACTGGTCGCCCCGCTCCGATCGTGATGTGACCGACCTCCGATCCTCCCATCTGGAACTCCGGAAGTCCCACTGCTCGTCCGTGTGTCTTTAATTTCGAGAAAGGCTTTGTCTCAAAAAGCGTGTCGAGAAACGGTGTCTTGGCTTGTGCGAACGCATCTCCCGCGTCTCCTTTCCCCAACCCCACTCCGTCTAAAATAATTAAATAAACTTTTTTCATCGTGGAAATTGTAAGGTAAAGTGGGGGAAGATGAAACGAAAAAATCCTGGCATCTCTCTGCTCATTAGTTTAGGAATCTCTTTTTTGGCGCTTGGGATTGCGATCTCTGTAATTACTTCGGTTAATAATGCTGTTCAAAGGAGTGCCGATCTCGGGCGGTCAGCACAGGTGTTTTTTGCTGCAGAATCGGGTCTTGAGTCAGCATTCTTTCATCATAATGCTCGTGGACAAGGTGTTCATTTTACTGATACTTCTGGTCCTCAAACAATCACACTCCCGGCTTCTTCAGCAGAAGTAAGTTGGGAGCTCGAAGGACGAGACGACGAAATTTTGGGGATATTGAAGGAGAGACAGAAAATACAAATCCCTTTGTTTTGGGATGATTCTGCCGATCCAACCAAGGAGCCCAACCAGGATGGAATCCTTTCTGATGATTTTGTGCTTACGTTTATTAATACCGACATCCCTTTTGGTTTTAATTTTGGAACTCCTGAGGACGATGCCGTGCTGATTGACTGGGCTGTTTCAAGGAAGCATATGAATGATGGTCTTCAAACCTTTGTTCCTATTTCCGGGACGAGTGAGACCTGTGATGACACTTCTGGATTTATCTGTCGAGATGAGTTTTTGGCTGCGCTTGATGAAGTTGCGATTTCTTCTTCCTCAGTACTTAATATTAATGGTGAAATTCTTCCGGGAGGAACCCTCAACACATTAAACGAATTTATGAATGATGGTAACTCATCACAATTCGTTCTTTCTTTTCAGCCTCTTCTTTCTTTTTTAGATAACTCCGACCCATCTGATATTATAAAAATTGAAGGAATCCATTTCTCTCTTGTCGGAGACGACAACCCCCAACCACCCCTTCCGAAAAGCACCTACGTGGTTTCGTCTGAGGTTTCTCTTGGAAATTTCACAAAAACAATCACCGCCGTGGTTCCTGAAAAAACCACCATCGGAGCGTTTGATTACGTCATCTTTGATTAGTGCGCTGTGATTTGTGTTCCCACGTTTTTCCCCGTGAGAACGCTTTTGAGGTTCCCTTTTTTGAGGAGCTCAAAGACCACGATTGGCATGTTGTTGTCTCGGCATTGTGCCACCGCTGTTGCGTCCATTACTTTGAGATCTTTTTCTAATACCTCATCGAAAGTAATCTTTTCAAATCGTTTCGCACTTTTGTTTTTTTGTGGGTCACTGTCGTATACGCCATCGACGTTTGTTGCTTTGAATAATGCGTCACACCCGAGTTCGAGGGAACGAAGGGCGGCCGCTGAATCTGTCGTGAAGTATGGGTTTCCTGTTCCTGCCGCGCAGATAACAATTCTATCTTTTTCCAAATGTCGCATCGCTCGCCGTGTAATGTAGGGCTCAGCTACTGCTGGAATATCAAGCGCAGAACACACTCGAGAATGAATTCCGAGTTTCTCAAGCCCCGCCTGAAGCGCCACTGAATTCATTATTGTTCCGAGCATTCCGATGAAGTCGGAAGGAACTCGTTCAATTCCTGATTTATCGTTCTCTCTTCCTCTCCAAATATTCCCCGCTCCGATGACGATGACGATCTCAACTCCTGTTTTTTGAGCCTCGACGACCTCGACACAGACTTGATCGAGAATCGAGTAATCGATCCCAAATTCCTTCTTTCCCAAGAGAGCTTCTCCCGAAAGTTTAAGCAGAATCCGTTTGAATTTTTTTGACATCTCGTGAATTATAAGAAGCCCTGACAAAAAGACAACCTTCTCCGAACCGCTGATTATATTCTTTTTAGAAAAAGTGCCCCAAAAAGCTTCAAGAATCCGTTTTTCTTGTAAAACCTATGAGCCTTTTTCCGCTTGCTATGGGAGGACAGAAAGATGAAATCATGCTTATCCCGCTTTGCCTTGTCTTCTAGTTTTTTAAGGATTTCCGTCCCAACCCCCGTTCCTTGTTTTTTTTTATCCACAGCAAGGTACTGTAAATACAGAACACGAACCCCAAGAAAGGCGAGTGTTGAAACCCCAATAAGCCCAAGCGTTCTCTTTTTTTTCTGGACATGAAGAAATTGTATAGACCTTCTTTTTTTGTAAAAAAACCGCCATGCCGCTACCGCCCCCAGTGCGGGAAAAAGCATCTTCAACAGCCGAACCGTCTGTTTTTTCTGTGTCTTGCTTTCTGGTACAACAAATTTCATCCTCTATTTCTTAAACTGCGCTTCTGCTTCCAGAACTAAATACACTTTTCCGATCCCGACTTCGATCATCCTATTCCAACAACTTTCACAACACCACCAGTGCCCCCAGAGATACAAATCTGCGTTTTTGCAACCTTCTTGCACATTTGAAATCGCCACTTGTTCGGCGTGATTTACCGGATCACATCCTTCGCAAAGTTCGTATTGTTCGCCCGTGGGGATATTTAATTCTTTTCGTCGGCATCCGTGGTCTTCGTGATAGGTGGAAACATTTGCCCCTCGTCCAATAACAACTCCATCTAAAACAATCACCACTCCTGTTGGGTGTTCATGATCAGAAGAAAGCTCTTCGGCCGCTCTTTCTGCCGCCATCATAAACTTATCGTCGCGATCGACGTATAAAATTTTTCGTCCTTCTGGCAGGTACGGAAGAGTGCTCATTTTAAAAGGGGTGATTCTTCAGCGCGTCAAAGTCTCCCTTGCGAATCAAGTCCGTTTCTTCGTCGGTGTCTTTTCGTGAAGCAAGATTATTCGCTCCGCATCCATCATATTTCGCATCACCTTTCCCGTGTCGTTTCGCGTCTTCTTTCACAATATCACTCGCAAGTGTCTGGAATACAATCTGACAAATCCGTTCCCCGGGATAAATTCGAATTACCTGTGATGAGGTCTTGTTTAAAATGGGAATCATCAAGTGCCCACAGTAATGTACATCCACAATTCCCGTAAGATCTACTGACAATCCTCGACGATTAATCGAGCTTCTCGGATAAAGCACTCCCATCAGATTGTCTGATTTGAGAGAAACTTTTTCTAGGGTCGAAGCAATAATTGATTCTCCTGGCGCGAGTTCAAAGTATTGTCCCGGTTTGAGTTCAATTTTTTCAAAGTTGTCGCCCGCCGTTTCCGTGACATCGACATTGAGTACTTCGCGTCCTTGTTCTGATAGCTTCCAAATCTTTGGCAGATAAAACACGGTTCCGAGACGAAGATCCACAGCATGCGGTTGGTTTTGAAACGCATCAAGATTCGGAGAGAATTCCAGTTCTCCTTTTTCAATAAACGCCGATATCTCGTGGCGAGTCAAAATCATTTATTCACTGTGTAGTACAAAGTACGCGAATTATCCCCTAATTTCTCTGATTTTTCAAGGGTCAGGTCGAGTGAAATTTCCGGCGCAAATACGCCCAGCCCTTCTCCAAAAATAACGGGAGAAACCGTAAGAATTACTTCATCAATCAGGCCTTCTTTCGCGAAAAGCGTATTGATGGTTGTGCCCCCTGTGAGTACGGCGTGGTCGTAGTTCAGTTCTTGAAGCTTTGCCAAGATGTCACTCGGAGCCAGGGAGGTAAAAACCAGATTTTCTTCTCTTTCTTCCCAGTCTCCAGCCGAACGAGAAAGGACCACCGAGAGTCGTCCTGGCAAAACACCGGGCAAGGTTTCAAAAGTTGTACGTCCCATAATCATGACGCCCGCTTCCTTGGTATAGTCCATAAAAAACTTCTTGTCAGCTTTCTCCGTCCAGTCGGGAAAATGATCCGAATCCTTTGCGATTCGTCCGTCCAACGTCTGTGCCATGAGGAGAGTAAGCTTCATCGTGGGAGGAATGTACCTCACATTGCCACGGGGGGGCAAGTTTTCTTTTTTCTTTCGAGCGAGAAAGTCCCTTATTCCGCGCATAGACTTGCTTTTTTGGTTAATATGTGGTATAATTAGGGGTTAGAGGGAGAAATAATGTTAAATGTAAAATTTTAAAGGTAAAAATAATTTTCGATTTCTTTTAAAATCCCCGTCATCCTCGCTTGGCGGGGATCCTGTGAAGATTCCTCGTTTGTTGAAGCGCTTAGCGTGGCATCTCTTTTGTTTTTTGAGGCTGGTTCCCGGATATCCCTCTGGGATTCCGGGATGACAAAAGGGGGCTTGTCCCCCCTCCTTTTCAAAGTATCATCAAACCAATGCTAAACCTTTCTCCTGAAATCAAAAAAACTATTCTTTCCTTCCAGCAGGGCGAGCGAACGGAAGCTCTCGTCTATGATCGTTTGGCAAAGATGACAAAGACTGCGCACAATCGTGAGGTCTTACAAAAGATCGCAAACGAGGAACGAGAACACGCAAAGATTTGGGAACACATTGCTGGCGAATACATAGGCCCAAACCGACTCCGTGTATGGAAATGGGTGACAATTACGCGTATTTTTGGACTCACGTTCGGGGCTCGATTTATGGAGCGAGGAGAAGAGCGGGCACAAAAAAAATACAAAGAAATCATTCCCCATTTTCCCGAAGCAGAGCAAATTATGAAGGACGAAAAACAGCATGAGCAGGCGCTCATTGAGTTATTGAACGAGAAGAAGTTGGAATATGTGGGATCGGTGGTTTTGGGATTAAATGACGCCCTTGTGGAACTCTCTGGAGCCTTGGCAGGGTTTTCTTTCGCTCTTCAAAACACACGCGTCATTGCGCTCCTCGGGATAATTACGGGGATTGCAGCGTCGCTTTCGATGGTGGCCAGTGAGTATCTTTCTTCAAAAGAAGAGGGGGAAAGAAAACGCGCTCACTTCTTCTCTTTACACGGGGATTGCGTATGTCTCAACGGTTGTCCTCTTGGTGCTTCCCTACCTTCTCTTCTCAAGTTATGTGCACGCGCTGATTGCGATGCTCGTGATTGTCGTTCTGATTATTGCTGGATTTAATTTCTACATTGCCGTTGCGAAGAATGAATCATTCAAAACCCGTTTCTGGGAAATGACACTGATAAGTTTTGGGGTGGCTGGAATAAGTTTTGCCATCGGGGTGGCGGTGCGATTGTGGTTGGGCTTGGAAATCTAGAAAAAAGTTTAAAAGTAAAACCCCTCCTCATTCCTGCGGAGGCGGGAACCCCGTAAAACTAGGCAGGTTCAGGGCTGTGTCCTGAACCTCATGTTTAAAACCACATCCTATTTGTACTGAAAATGAAACACAAGGAGCAAGACATAGCCTTGCTCCTGCAAAGAATTTGATTTTTTCCTCAAAATTTGACACAGTGTCGATGATGAAGAATCGAAAATTAGCAATTGCACTTTGGAGAGAGGAAGACTTTGTTGTCGCCCGATGTTTACAAAATAATGTTTCCAGTTTTGGGGCTAATAGAAAGGAGGCTATGAAAAACGTAAAGGAAGCACTTTCTCTTTATTTTGAAGATAAGAAGGAAATAGAAACTCCTGTTGTGAAATATCCGAAGTTGGAGCTTATTCATGCCTAAATTATATTCGTCATCCCATGTTTTAAAGGTACTTAAAAAACAAGGTTTTGTTGTTACTGGCGGAAAAGGAAGTCATGTGAAGTTGAAAAATAAAAAGCTAAAGAAAATAACCGTTGTCCCAGACAAAAGAAAACAAATCCCTCTCGGAACCTTTTTCGCTATTCTTTCACAAACGGGCTTGAGCCCTGATGTTTTTGAGCCTAATTATAATAATCTTTCTTCTTTGTTGGTATGGCGGTTCGTTTGTGGTTGGGGTTAGAGATGAAAATTTATTTTTTAAACGCAACACCTGTAGGAATTAAACTACAAGTGTCAT
>CAZEON010000034.1:0-13642 GCA_964513975.1 uncultured Candidatus Peribacteria bacterium | reverse complement strand
AGCCCCTTTTAGGGGCTCTCACAATACTACCGGCTTTGCCGGTAGATATTTATTTCCTTCCTCCGAAAAAATTAGTAAACTACACAAGATATGAAAATATTACTCTTAGGATCTGGAGCATTAAAGATAGGAGAAGCGGGTGAGTTTGATTATTCTGGGTCACAAGCTATTAAGGCATTCAAGAAGAATGGGCATGAGGTTATTTTGATTAACCCGAACATTGCGACGATTCAGACCGATCCTCAGAATTTTACAACAGAAGATACGGGACCCGATAAGATTTATCTTTTGCCAGTCAAACCGACATTTGTACAGAAGATTATTGAGAAAGAAAAACCAGATGCACTCGCATTGTCCTTTGGAGGACAGACAGCGCTTAATTGTGGGTTAGCGCTTGAGAAATCAGGGTTCTTGAAGAAACACAAAGTGAAGGTGCTTGGAACACCAGTATCGGTTATTGAAGCAACAGAGGATCGAGCAATTTTTAAACAGAAACTGAAAGAAATTAAAATTTTCACTCCTCGTTCAATTGCCACGAAAAACCTGAAAGATGCAAAATCTGCTTCTCACAAAATTGGATTTCCTCTCATTATGCGAGCTGGATTTGCGCTTGGAGGAAAGGGATCAGGGTTCTGTGAGAACGAAGAGGAATTTGAAGAAATGGCCAAAGAGGCGTTCGCCTTCTCTCCTCAGGTATTGGTGGAGGAAGATCTGCGAGGATGGAAAGAAGTGGAGTATGAAGTCGTGCGAGATGGTGATGACAACTGTATCACCGTGGTGAATATGGAGAACTTCGATCCGCTCGGAATTCATACTGGAGAATCGATTGTGATTTCCCCTTCTGTGACCTTGGCAAATACGGAATACCAAATGCTCCGAACGGTATCTATTAAAACAATCAGACACCTAGGAATCGTCGGAGAATGTAATATTCAGTTTGCACTCAATCCAGAAGATGATCAGGACTATCGAGTTATTGAGGTGAATGCGCGGCTGAGTCGAAGTTCAGCCCTTGCTTCAAAAGCGTCAGGGTATCCGCTTGCAGCAGTTGCGGCTGAGATTATTCTCGGGAAAACTATGCCAGAAATTTCAAATGCAATTACGAAAGTAACGACGAGTTTCTTTGAACCAGCGCTCGATTATATTGCGGTAAAGATTCCTCGATGGGATTTACAGAAGTTCCGAAAGGTATCGCATGAGATTTCTACAGAAATGAAATCCGTAGGAGAGGTTATGGCACTGGGACGAAATTTTCCTGAATGTATTCAAAAAGCAGTCCGAATGTTGGCCGTGGGATCGGAAGGAGTACTCGACTCCCCTACTAAGTTTGAAAGCAAGGAAGAACTCGAGAAGCATATTCGAATCGCTTCTCCACGAAGACTCTTTGCGATTGTCGAAAGTTTGTACAGCAAAACATTTACATTGGAGCAAATATGGGAAATGACGAAGATTGATCGATGGTTCCTTCAACAATTGGAACTGATTACGAACTGTGCGAAGACACTTGAAAAAGAAAACCTTACCGAATCACTCCTCCGTAATGCGAAGGTTCTGGGATTCTCTGATAATGAAATTGCTCGATTGACGAAAAAAGATGCGAAAGATATACGGAAAGAACGAATAGAAAAAGGCATTCGTCCCATTACCAAACAGATAGACACACTCGCAGCCGAGTTCCCTGCCCAAACCAACTATCTCTACACGACGTATTTGGGGAAGGATGATGATGTGTGAGAGAAAGATTTTGATTTCTATTTTGTCATTCCCTCGAAGGAGGGAACCTAGGACTCTTGTATTATAAAAAATATAACGTGTCACATTATATACTAATTTTAAATGAAAAGAGGTCTGGATCCCCGTCTATCTTTCGACCCTGAGCCCAAGACCGAAGGGCACGGGGATGACAAGTGTTTTTTATTCTGCTTTTACTTCCTCTTTCTTTTCTTCCTTCTCTGTTGGTTTCTCTTCTTCTTTTGCTTCATCAATAACCTCCTTGTCAGGCATAACATTAGCGGAGCCGGAAGCTTCAGTGAAGTCTGATTCTTTTTTTTCTTCTGCTACAATTTCTTCTTTTACTTTTTCGACTTTTTCTTCAACAACTGGTTCCTTGTCCAGAGTAGCTTTTGCGAAGTCGGATTCTACTTCTTGCTTGAATTCCTTGTGTTCAAGTTTAAGTTCAGTTTCTTTCAAACGCAGTGCCTTTCCAGACAATGCTCGCAAGAATCCCAGTTTTGCTCGTCGAACCTTATGTGCCCGAAGAACCTCGATCTTCACAACATTTGGTGAGTGGATTGGGTATACTTTTTCAACACCAACCCCTTCTGCAATTTTTCGTACCGTAAAAGTGCTTTCGATTCCGTGTCCTGAGTTAACAGCGATAACAGTTCCTTCAAAGGCTTGAATTCGCTCTTTGTTCCCCTCTTTAATTTTTTGGTGAACTTTAACTAAATATCCTGCACGGAGATCCGGAACAGAGACCTTACAATATTTTTTCGTAAACTGGTGAAGTAATTGACTCATAACATATAAAATAAATCGCGCAGATTGTAGAGCTTCGCAATCTTTCGTCAATATTTTTTTTAAACAAAAAAAATCCTACGCATTCACCAATACTTCAGTATCTTTCTTAAGTTTGTTTTTCAGTACAATGTTTTCTTTTTCAGTGAAAACTGTTTGTACAAATTTGTCTTTCAATGTGATTCGGTAAAGGAAGTCCTCTCTCGTCATTACTCCGTACTTCAAGTTCTTGTTTGGGAAAGCAGTATCGAGATATTTTTGTAAAGCTCCTCGATCAACATTTCCTACAATAAAGAGATCCGTTTCTGATTCTTTATTCACAAACGCTCCTGTAAGAATAAGAATGTCGATGTCTCCCATCTTGCTTATTTTCTTCAAGACTTCTTGATTATCCTCGTTTGTCTTTCGAACAATTGAAGTTAATTCGTGGAGAATGGGGAAGTGTGGGTTAATACGGTAATATTTTTTTCGATTTCGTTCAGAAGATTTGAGCATCCCAATCTTTTCGAGATTCTCAAGTTCCCGTCGAAGGGAATTGATTTGTTCATCCAAGATGCGAGTGAGCTCTCGAATAAAAAACTCCTCATCTGGGTTGTTGAGAAATTGTTGGAAGAGTTTTACTCGTGCTCCGGAACCGAAGATTTTCTTGAGCATATTTTGTGCACAAAAAGAGTATGCATACAAAAAGTATTCGTTTCTAGGAAGAATGTCAAAACTTTTTTTAGAGAAAATGAGTTAATGGCTTTAATAAGCGAATAGTTTTGAAGAAAAAAATATTTCATGAGCTCTTTTTGTTTTCCTTTTGAATACATTTTTTGTTCAATAAAAACGTATTTCAACCCTTGGAATACTATAAAAATAAACACATTTTCATGCAAATAGAAATATAAAAAAGCCCCGCAGAGCGAGACTTCCCTATTTTGATATTGAATCTGTCACTACAGATCGATATCTGAATTTTCAGCAGTACTTCCTCCTCCTAGCAAACCTTTTCTTTTGATAGCAACAGAAAGCCCAAGGAAAAATCCTGCTAGAAGACCAATGAAGATTGCAAAAATGATGGTATAGAAAAGACTCTGATTTGTGGTCTTAAAAAGGAAAAGCACCTGTCCATGCGAAGCTATGTTCTCAAAGGAGAAGATAAGTCCCAAAATAATAAAACCAAGGAAGATAATAAAGTATGTTTTTTTCATGTGTATTTAAAAGTTAACTAAAGCATAAGACCCTCCAAGTATTTGTCAATTTTCAAGTTGAGCACTGTCTTTTGGAGTTCTTCTTCACGGTTCGCTTGTTCTCCCATCTGTGACATTCGTTGATCAACGATGAGTCCTGCTTTGGTCGTCTCATCTTTATCAAGCTCAATCTTCTCGAGTTTCACAATCTCAGATAGTGCGAGAAACACCGTTAGGTTCGCCCCAGCGTCTTTTGCAAACTGTTTCTTAAGATCATCCTCTTTCTTCCCAATCGCCTTCCAGAAGGTCTCCGGATCGTGTGCGTATTGTGGAGATTGTTTCACTTCCTCTAAACGCATCTCACATTCTCGATCAATCCATGAGCTTGGGAGATCAGCCTTTGTCGTTTTGAGAAGCTTCTCGTTGTACTCCCCTATCTTCTTTTTCTTTTCTTCATTTCGTTTATTCCGTTCTACCATTTGTTCGATATCCTTTTTGAATTCTTCAAGTTTCTTCTTTCGTCCTGTAATCTTTTCGATCATTTCTTCATCAATGTGTTTCGCGGATACCTCACCGACGCTATTCATCTTGATATCAAAAGGAACAGATGTTCCCGCGAGATCTTTCGCTTGGTATTCTTTTGGAAATTTCACCTTCACGGCTTTCTTCTCCTCCCCTGCTTTCATGCCTTCGTAGGCTTTCTCAAGGTCTGGCAAGAATTGTCCTGATCCAATAACAAAAGGAACCGCTTTTCCTTCTGTGTTTGGGATTGTTTCTCCTTTTTTATCTTTTCCAACGAAATCAACTTCCACCAAATCCCCTTCCTCAGAAGCTCGTTTTACTGTCTTCTGGAGCTTCATGTCGCTCATAATGTGTTCGATTGTTTCCTCCACTTCTTTCGCATCTACACTTATTTTCAATGGTGTCATTTTAATCTTGTCGTATCCTTTCACTTCAATCTCAGGGAATACTTCAACCTCTGCCTTAATTTCAATAGGTGTTTTCTTTACATCAGAGAAATCAATCTTTGGCGCTGCCACTGGCTGAATCTTATGCTCCATAATGAAGTCACGGTATTTCTTATCAACTGCTGTATTAAGGGCTTCGTATTTAAGACGATCTATGCCGATATATTCGATAACAACTTTGTCAGGGGCTTTTCCTTTTCGAAATCCCTGGGCTTTTACTTCGCCACGGAAATGGTCAATAACGGCTTTTTCTGATTTCTTAATATCTTCTTCTTCAATAGAAAAAGAGAAGCTGATCTTTGAATGGGAAAGCTTTTTAAATGGGGCACTCATGGGCTATAAAGTTAAAATAATATGAAGTCGGGACGATGGTACGGATATTATTTTGTTTGACAAATATTTTGGCTTTTGAAAAGGTGCTCCTTATGAAAAGATATATATTACTGGTTTTAATTGTTACTACTTTGTCATTACAAATTATGACACCCCCTGTCCACGCGTCCCCGCAATGGGAGTCGGTTAAGATCGATCGTGTTCTAGATAATCAGCACGCACAGCTCTTTGATGGTCGAGTTATACGAATTGTAGGCATGACTCCCCCATCACTCTTCGAGAAACAAAGTCATCAGTCATGCTTTGCTCGCCCCTTCTTCAGACTTTTAAAATTACTGATTGAAAATAAAACGGTGAAAATACGTGCTGACATGACACTTGAAGACGGGAAAATTCTTCCTCGACATGTGAAACTAGAAAACGGAAAAAATCTCGCAGAGTTCCTTCTGGAGAAAGGAAAAACCAGTGTCATGACAATGTCAAAAGAGGTATCTTTTTATTCCAAATACCTCAAGGCGCAGTCTGTGGCGAAGAATTCTGAAATCGGAATATGGAAAGGCTGTGGAGGAAATAAAGATCTCCAGGAACGGTTGAGACGCTCTGGTATTGATTTGAGAAACACAAATCGGGCATCCTTTCTTGCACCAATTTCGGTAGGAGAAGTTCGAGAAGTGCTCTCTGGAGAAAAATTCATCCTCACCAATGGGCTTACCGTTCACATGCTTGGAGTCGAAGTTCCCTCCTCCGGTGATTCGAGAAAAGGATTCTCGTGTTTTGGTTCGCAGGCAAAGCATCACCTCGAGTCGCTCGTTCTCAATAGACAGGTGTTTCTCAGGAGAGATATTTCACAAATGAATGATGACGGAGATCTCCTGCGGTATGTATTTCTCCCTCTCCATGATAAACGGGGGCGTGAGCTCTTTATTAATAAACAAATGATCGCGGATGGATACGCAAAACATAGCAAGAGCGAAATAGATAAGAAGTATAAAAAGACGTTGGAAAGTGCACAAGCAAGTGCTTACCAGAATAAAAAGGGGGCGTGGAATAGTTGTCTTCAATCAATATTAGCAGGGAAATGATTGACAACGTAGAGCAAACTTGGTATTTCATTCCTCGTACTTTTTCATCTTTTTTGAATGAGAAAGTCGTTCTTTGCCAACACACATTTTGGATGTTCGTCGATGGACACAAGTGTTGAAGTTCAGCATTTCTGCTCATTGATGGATGTTCAGGCGTAAAAGAATAAGAGTTCCAGAAAAACAACGGAATGAAAATTTTACCGAAAGAAATCGGCTATTGATTTGTTTTTTTTGAGGAGATTTATCTTATGGCGTTCAATATATCGCGAACAAGAAACTCAGGTTATCTGGAGTTTCGATGTCGGAGGATAATTCTTGATTGTTGAGAAGTGATTTCTTGACGGAGGAGGAATGCTCAAAACAAACAATGATTGCATATGTTTCATAGAAGTTCTTAAGAAGGAAAATATTCTTTATTTGGACACAAGTGAAAGGAAATCGATGAGATTAAATATTTTATATGACAAAAATGAATAATTTAAATTCAGCAATTTTAAACAGCAGATAACGTGCAAAAAGCGCCGGTCGTGAAAACAAAACATTTCCTCCTGATGTTGGAGACACTACCATGATTATGTGTAAGGCAAACACAATTGTAACCAGAGGGTTTCGGCTCTCTGGTTTTTTTTCAAAAAATAGCATTCTTTCTCAAAAACCATTATCATTCCCTCACGTTTAACTCACTTACTGATGAAATACTCACAACTCTTTGTAAAAACACAGAAGGAACTCCCCTCTCAAGAAAACTCAAAAAATGCTGAGCTTCTTATTCGTGCGGGGTTTATTAAAAAAGAAATGGCAGGTGTCTATTCTTATCTTCCGCTTGGGCTACGAGTGCTTCGCAAAGTCGAAGAAATCATCCGGGAAGAGATGAATAAAGTTGATGCTGTGGAAATCCTCATGCCGGTTATGGCACCGAAGGAGAATTGGGTGAAGACAGGACGATGGGACACTGTGGATATTTTGTACAAATTGGAAACAGAACTGGATCGACACTCAGCCCTCTCCCCTACGCATGAAGAGATGGTAACGCCGTTGATTCAGAATTACTGCCAGTCGCACAAGGACTTCCCACTGTGCGTGTATCAGATCCAAACAAAGTTCCGAAAGGAACCACGAGCAAAATCCGGATTGCTTCGAGGACGAGAGTTCTTGATGAAAGATGCGTATTCATTTCACACGACAGAAGCAGACTTTGATCGATACTACGAAATCCAGAAAGAAGCGTACCACAAAGTATACGAGCGTATTGGGCTTGGTGACATCACTCATGTGGTGGCAGCATCAGGAGGAGATTTCTCTGAGTTCTCTCATGAGTTTCAGACAATCTGTGAGACGGGAGAAGATACGATTTTCTACGTAAAGAGTAAGGATGAATATTTAAACAAGGAGATTGCGCCGTCAAAAGCGCCTGCTGTTTCTTATTCAGATAAAGAAGAAATGGCAATTGAAGATGTGGAAGGAAAAGAAATCATTGGCGTTGAGGAACTTTCAGAGTTCTTAAAGATCCCTGTGGAGAAAACAACAAAGACCCTTCTCTTCGAAACAGACAAAGGTGATCTGATTGCCACAGCCGTGCGTGGAGGATACGACGTAAATGAATTGAAGTTAAAGAAAGTGGTGGGATGTAAATCACTCGCTCTTGCTTCAGAAGAGGTCGTGAAGAAGGCAACTGGAGCGGAGGTTGGATTCGCAGGACTCTTGAATCTTCCGAAAGAAGTAAAAGTCTTCATGGATGATTCCATGCAGGGACGGATTAACTTTGAAATGGGAGCGAATCAAACAGACTTCCACACCATTAACGTGAACTTCGGACGAGATATCGAGGAACCAAAGGAATTCTACGACTTCAAAGTTGCGAAGGAGGATGATCTCTATCCTGAAACCGGAGAAAAATACGAAACCTTCCGAGCAATTGAAGTGGGGAATATCTTCCCTCTTTCAACGAAGTTCTCTGCTGCCTTTGGAATGAAAGCGATTGATGAGAATGGCCGAGGACAACCCGTTATCATGGGATGTTATGGAATTGGAATCTCTCGAACGATGGGAGCGGTGGCGGAAGTATTCCATGATGAGAAGGGATTGAAATGGCCAAAAGCGATTGCCCCATTTCATATTTATCTCGCCGCTATTGGGAAGGATGACAAGGTGTACGAGGGAGCTGAGAAAATGGTTACCGATCTTGAAGCCTCTGGCGTCGAAGTATTCTACGATGATCGTCGAGATAAGAAAGTTGGACCTGGACAGAAGTTCTCAGACCACGAACTCATGGGAATGCCAGCTCGAATTGTGATGAGTGAACGCACTATGGAAGAAGGTGTGGTTGAATTTGTTGACAGAGCAACCGGAGATATGGAGAAAATAAAAATAGATAAGGTTGTTGATTTTGTAACCAAATTTTTGAAATAAATGGCTGACAAAGATTTTTCAAAACTTCAAAAGAACCTCCAACGGTTACATTCTCGATTGGGAAAGGGATATGCACATTTTTATATTTGGGAAGCATTGATAATTTCAACAGATCCATCAAAAAATACAAAAGAAGAGTTCGAACAAAATTTAGAGATTATGAATAAATTTAATGGTTTTTTTGTTCCAACGATAGAATCCCACCGTATTTCTTTTATCTTAGAATTAGCAAAGATTTTTGATCATCATGAAAAAGCTTTGTCGATAAATAAAGTAAAAAAACATGCTTCTAAAAATGCTGAAAAATTCACAAAAGAAGAATTTCAAGATTTCAATACTGATCGAAAATATATCAAAGAATTGTCGGAAAATTACAAAGGATTGGAAGTAGACGACCTGAGGAAAATTAAAAAAACATTGAAGGAAAACGCTACAAAAATAGAAGATCTTAAGAGGCATCGAAATCAATCTTTAGCACATGACGACGAAGAGAAAGAAGCTGTAAATGCCTCAGTGCAAGATGCTAAAGATTTATTCAAAATTGCTTCCGAAATACTGAACATTTTATCCTCAAAAACAAATCATGAAAGTTGGTCTCATTTTTCCATGGGAGAAACTGCTGAAAGAGATACGAAAAATGTGGTAAAATATTTAGGCAACTATGAACCCCTTAGAAGAGAGAAACTTCAAGAAAAATATAAAAAATTAAAAAATGGCTGAAGATCTTTTTACCAATATCGAAACCAAAACAAAGAAGACCGTTAAAAAAGGAATCCTCTATGCCGATGGAGGTTCTCGAGGGAATCCAGGGAAAGCTGCCGGAGGTGCTATTCTCTATGATGAAAAAAAGAAAGAAATTGCGTATGGTGGTATTTACTGTGGGACACAGACGAATAACTTTGCAGAGTACGCAGGAATGCTTCACGGGCTTCAATTAGCCGTACAAAATGGGATTACTGACATTGAGGTTATTCTCGATTCAAAATTGATTGTGGAGCAAATGAGTGGGAATTTTAAAGTAAAGAATGCGAACCTGAAGCCGTCTTTTGAACAAGCGAAGATAGTGTGTGCCAAATTTGAGACGGTACGATTCAGGCACGTTCTTAGACACAAGAATAAAGTGGCCGACAGTATTGTGAACAAGGTGCTCGATCAACACGAGTGAATCCCATTGCCGATTTACGATTTCGGATTTTCGATTTTAAATCCCAAATCTGCAATCCGAAATCTGAAATTTTATTCACTCCGGAAACTCCGTCCTCTGTTCCAGTATTTTTTGAGGATCGTAGAATTTATTTCGCACCTCTCCACCAAGAAAGAAGCCATTTACCAGAATTGTACCTCCGAGTTTTCTCGCTTCTTTAAGTGCCGTGCGAGCATCAGGGCAAGTAACCCCCCGCCCTATCTTTTTCCTAAGCTCTTCCGCTGTCCATGTATCTCGTGCTTCTGGAACATTTACCCAAAATATTTCTTCAAATTCCTTCTCAACGATATTAAAAATATTCGGATCATGGTTTTTTCCGAGTCCAAAAACTCCAATCTTCTTGCCTTTTAATTTCTTGATTTTGGGCAGAATAAATTCAAACCGCGGAGCGGAATGAGCCCCATCGAGAATTATTTTTTGCCCTGTTTTTTTAAATTGAAAATTGGAAATTGAAAATTGGAAATTAACAACTTCCCATCGTCCAGGGAGCTGAATTTTGCGCATTATGAACTTGTCATGACCAAGGACGTGTTTGCAAATCTTTCGAGCAAGTTTTTTATTCAACTTGGCTTTTATTCCTTTTACGTACTCGATTTCTGTTTTTGCTATTTTGTTAAGTCTTGAACACATTTTTTGCTCATAACTCACATTGTACACCGAATCTGATGTAAAAATACCCGCCTTCTCTTCGGCTAATTTTTCGATACTATTGTCGAATTTTTCGAAGTGATCGTTCCCTATAAATGTCAGTGCCGAGACTCGTTTTCCTTGGACGGAATTCACAGCGTCAAGTCGTCCTCCCATCCCTACTTCGCAGATGAGAATTTCACACCCCGCATTTTTCGCAGATAGAATTCCAGCCAACACAATCGCTTCGTAATACGTTGGCATGACATCAATTGATTCACAAGTCTTTTGAATCGTTTTAATCGTTTTTCCAAAAATTTCCCCGTCAATGAGTGTGCCATTAATCCGTACACGCTCAGTAATGACTTGAAGGTGCGGTGAGACCAATGTCGCTACTTTCTTCCCAGCGCGAAGAAGGACGTCTTCGGTTAATCGACAGACAGTCCCCTTTCCTGCGGTTCCTCCTACAATCACTCTCCATTCAAATGATTGATCAGGACGCCCTAACTCATCAAGTATTTGTTGAACTACCTCCAGGGATGGAGGTGTGTCTTTGCGAAAAAACTGTGCTTCTGATGAAAGCTTTATGAGCCAATCTTCCGCTTTGTGAAAGTGTTCCATTCGGGAGCAGTTTCGCTCTTTTCTTCTTTTGTTTCAACTTTTACTGTCTTTTTTGGTGCCTTTGGTGCGCCAGCCGCAATTTGAAACGGCAGCTTCTTTTCCTGAACCACTTTCTTAAAAAACAATTTAATCGCAGAAGAGTAGGTTAATCCCATGTTCTCAAGGATTTCTCTTACTTCTTGCTTGTCTTCATCAGAAATGCGGATTTGAATGTGGCTCATAGAAAAAATATTAAGTGCGTGTTTTGTACTTATTCGATACCCGTTGGTCAAGAATTACTTCTTTGAAAAAAACTCTAAAAGATGAGAAATAATCTTTTGTCCTTCAAAAATAAGTTGAAGTGGTTTTTGAATGTATGAGATAAAAAGATCGGAAAGATCGTCTAATTTCTTCAACACTCGAGTCGCAAGCATCATCGCTCGTACAGCGAAAATCACGAAAATAAGAAATCCCGCTCCAAAACAGAGTTGCATGATTTCACGTGAATGCTCGAAGAGATAGTCCATTGCGATATATTTTTAATTCCTTCTCCCTATTATAGCAAATATTTCGTGTTTTAGCAAGGAGAATCAGTCTATAGTTCATAGTTTAGAGTTTATAGAATCTTAGTCATTCTGGCTTGTCCAGAATCGCTTCAGTTCCCCCTCTTGTTCACAGAACAACGTGAAAAAACAACATTAGTACCGCGCTAACGCTTTCTACTATTTTCCAAATCATTATCCGATTCCGGGCAAGCCGGAATGACGGAAGCTTTTTTTATTATTTTCCCAATCCACAACTTAAGTTGTGAGCTTCTATCAATGGAATTTAAAACTCTACGAATTTGAAATAAGTTTTCCCTTCATTATCTCCTGCACCATCTGTGGATTCGCACTTCCTCCTGATTTCTTCATGACCTGTCCGACAAGAAATCCAATGACTTTCTCTTTCCCCGCTTTGTATTCGGCAACTGTTGGGGCATTTTCTTCTAATACTTCATCGATCCATCCTTCAATCTCCCCGCTATCGGAGACCTGAGCAAGTCCGAGTTTCTCCACAATATCTTTAACCCCTTCACCTGTCTTCATTGCCTCTTCAAGAACCTGCTTCCCTCCAGTGGCGGAAACCTGTCCTGTGGTGATGAGATCAAGTACACCAGCGACATGACCAGGTGTTATCTCACTCTTCATCCAATCAGGATCGGCTAAAATCACAGATAAGATAAGGTTGGCCGCTTTCTTTGGAGCTTTTGATAAATCACTGACGGTCTCAAAAAATTGAGACAATTCCAAGCTTTCCGCCAGTTTCAAGGCATCATTTTCCGAGAGTTCGAACTCGGTTTTATACCGATGATATTTTTCCAATGGAAGTTCCGGAATCCCCTCTTCAATTTCTTTTATTTCCTCTTCCGTGAAAGTAAGGGGAGGTAGATCTGGTTCGGGAAAGTATCGATAATCATGAGCCGATTCTTTATCTCTCAATATATGCGTCTTTCCCTCATCATCAAGCCATCCAAGTGTCGTTTCTTTATCAGCGACATCTCCTTTCTCCCACAATTTTCGTTGTTTCTTTTCTTCGTATGAAAGAGCTTTAAAGAGGGCCGTAAATGAATTGAGGTTCTTTATCTCTCCTCGTGGATAGAGCTTTTTATCGCCCACCGGGCGCATTGAGATAGATGCATCGAATCGCATCATCCCCTTCTCCATATCTGCATCCGACGCCCCAACAAATCGAAGAATCTTCTGAATCTCCTGTGCAAACACTCGGGCTTGCTCAGGGGAACGCATATCCGGCTCGGTTACTATTTCAATCAACGGTGTTCCTGAACGATTGTAATCGCACAATGTTCCCGTCTTCTCATGGGTCAATTTCCCTGCATCATTTTCCAGATGCACACGGGTAATGCCGATCACTTTCTTTTTCCCCTCAATTTCAATCTCAACTTTTCCTTTCAGTGCAATAGGTTTATCAAACTGTGAAATCTGGAATCCATTAGGAAGATCTGGATAAAAGTAGTTCTTTCTATCAAACTTTGAAAACTCCTGAATCTTGCATCCTAACGCCGCCGCTCCAACAGTCCCCTTCTTTAAAGCTTGGTCATTAAGCACGGGCAACATCCCTGGGAAGCCCATGCACACAGGACACACTCTTGTATTTGGTTCTGCTCCAAATGCATCATTATCACAACTACAAAAGAGTTTCGACTTGGTCGAGAGTTGTGCGTGAATTTCGAGTCCAATAATTGTTTCAAGTTCCATCACAACAAATTGTAGCGGAAAAGATTATTTTCTTCCACGAATCTTATTCCTTGATTTGATTTTGGGGTTTGTCGTAAATATCGTCAAGTGTCTTTTTAATATTCAATTCTTCAATAGCGTTATTAATATCTTGGACGAGTGGTGTTCCTTCTTGTCGAGCCTCCAATTCATCTAAATACAAATTCGTAAGCCGTTCTTTCTTTTCACCTTCTTCCATAGCTTCAATTCCATCAAGAATTTGAGGAAGTGTTTTATTGGACAGGAACCTTAAGATGGGAACTCTGAGCGAGTCTTGCTTTTCCATGTGTAAAATTTATAAATTACTTTTGCACAGTAATATAATTCCTAGTTTCTACAAGTTTTTCTTTCGAAACACTTGACTCTTCCCTCAAAAAGACTTAATAACAATTTAGTTTCTTTCACCCTACATTTTAGGGTTAAACGCAACACTTGGTAGAAGAAGAATAAGAAA
>CAZEON010000033.1:1597-14018 GCA_964513975.1 uncultured Candidatus Peribacteria bacterium | reverse complement strand
GACACTTGTAGTTTAATTCCTACAGGTGTTGCGTTTAAAAAATAAATTTTCAAAAAAGAATGACTTCAGAAAACAATGTCAATTTCAAATTAGATAATCTTCTGCAAGAAGCAATACAAACAGTAAAAGAAAAGAAAACACAAGAAAAAGAAGTGACAATTAAGTTTGTTTCGGATTTAGGATTGCGTTGGCAACAAATTTCGTATTCCGATTTAGGAAGAGAGTCAGATAGTGGTTTGGATGTGCAGGGAGATCAGACAATTCATCAAGAAATGATGAATAAAGCATCAGAAATACGTTTTAAAATTTCAACAAGGGAGTCAGCCTTGAAACAAAAAATTGAAAAAGCGAAAGAACTTCTCGCAGAGGAAGGTCTCGATTCTGATATGCGTAAAAAAATTGCAGAGGCTGTAAAAGAAGAGCAACAAAACTGGGAAGAAGAAATCAAACAACTTGAAGACCAGCAAAAGAAGTATCATAACGAAGAGGTCGAAGCACATTCTCGCGCACTAGAGAAAGAAAAAAAAGCAAAAATGGCTGATGAAAATCAAAGAGACTTTAAAAAATATTCCATGCCAAAAGATCTTCAATCTTATAAACTTGATCCAAAAGAGGCTGGAGAAAAATTATTTCAAATACTTGTGGAACGTCCAGAGAATGAACAAGAGAACATGAAGACCTTTCGAGAATGGATATATAACAACATGCTTCAAAGAGAAGAACAAAAATTTATAGATGAGTTAGTAGAAAAAGGATGGGAAAAGATTCTTGATATTGATGAAATACAGAGAGAAGCGGAAAAACAATTTCAAAATAAAATTTCAGAAATAGTTCAAATGCGCACAGGAGAGGAAGATTTCGAATTTGAATTGAAAAAGATGGAAGAGGAATTAAATTCGGTTAATCAATCATTTGAAAATTTGAAAATTTGGACTCGCACAAATACAGACCAAACAGTTCTTTTGGGAGATATTGAAAACGAATTGTTAGACTTAATTAAAAAAAACGAGAAAGAATTAAGACGATGGGAAGAATCTAAAACAAAAAAGAAAAACAAAAAGAGAATAAATCGAAATAATCAGTTGTGCAAAGTGTTCGATCCCATTCGTGAGAAAATGGTTAGAAAACAACAAGAGATTTCAAAAAATATATATGATATTAATACGATCCTTTACCACATAAAAGAAAAAATAAATCAAACAAATGATTTCCCGATGTCAGACGCTTATTGGGGACAGGATGGAAAATCCATAGTCAAACGAATTTGTCAGCACGAAACGCCACGAGATTTGGATAAACTTCCTCCAGAAATTTTTGTATTAGCTGAGAAACTCTTCTTAGGAGACACTGTTTCCGGTGTATTTAAGAAAAAAATACGAGAATTAGAACAATCAAATTTTTTAGATATTCCATCAGAGGAAGAAACTAAAATTAAAAATAGAATTAAATTTCTCAAAGAAGAAACAATCTATGATGCTCGGGAAAAACGTATTGTAGAGTTGAGAGAATTTTTAAAAGAAATCGAAAACAAAGATTTTACTTCAGGTTCAAAAATGAAAACGGTTCCAGATGAGGAGTGGTAAGATATATCAAAACGAGAGGGGAATCGCCCTGAACGATTGACATTTATCTCAGAAAAGGAACAATGAGCCGTGATGAATTACGGGACTGTTATCCGTGATGCGTGGGAACTTACCACCTCAACAAAAAAGCTTACCTGGTTCGCTTTTGTGCCGAGCTTTGTGGCGGTAATTATCTTTGTTGTAGAAATTGCGTGGCAATATTCTTTATTCTCAGAAGAATTTGGTTTAGCAGAACATGGGGCTACATTTCAAAAAATTGGAACTATTTGGCATACCTTAGCGGATAAAGATCTTATCGGATGGGGAATATTTCTCGTGTTTTTTGTTATTTTGATTGCCTTTGTTTTTCCAGCGTGGGTGCAATCAACCTTGATTCTCTCAATGCGTCAGAAGTTTACTTACCCCGAAAAAAGACTCTCATTGCGTCAGAAATTTATCGAAGGATTTAGTTATTTCTTTCGACTATTTGAGTACCATGCGGTACTCGTTCCGTTTCAATTTATGACGATTATCTTCTACGGAATTACCTTTTATCGGTATTATCACGGAGATTTATTTAGCAGTATTTTCCTTCCAGGATTGATCGTCTACTCGATTCTTTCGATATTTATTAACCTCTTCTTTGCCTACGCTCCATTTTATGTGGTGTGTGAGGATCACTCGTTTGGAGACAGCGTAAAGAAAAGTATTGGGTTGGTATTTTTGAACTTCGGAACAACGTTAGGACTTATCCTTCTTATGTTCTTGGTGAACATTCGTGTCTTTATTAATGTGCTCGTGGTTATTGGTGTGCCGTTGGGAATTTTAGGAGCGGCTTCTTATTTCGCAACATCAGCGTGGTTTGGAATTGCGATTACTCTCGCGGTCATTTTGGGAATTGGATTGTTAGCGCTTACAGCGTATCTGACAGCGGTTCTGGAAGTGTTTTCTATTGGATTTTGGGAACGAGGATTTACGGTTTTACGAGCAGAACAAAACGAACTTCGGATGCCATCAGTTGAGGAAGTGGCAGCAGCGAATCCTGCAGTAACAGATGTGCCACCAGAAGATGTCTTTTCTTGTCCTACTGAATAATGAAATTTAAGCACATAGTGGCGGGTGTCGTTGTTTTATTTGGATTATTTTTTGCGCGTGAGTTGTGGATAACAAATGATGTTTTTCGTATTTTTGGAGAAGAAGGGTTTGCGGTTGTTCAGGTTCCTTCAGGAGAAATAATTTTTTTTGGTGAAAGTACAACCAGAAAGGATGTTCTTCTGCGTGCGATTCAGCCATATTTCTCACACAAAGAACCAATTGTCATTGTCGATCAAGAAATTGGAACTTCGATAGAGGGAAGCGATTTCACGCTCACTCGGATATCAGAGAACATTGCCCGTGGCACATTCAAAAATTCAGTTGTCTGGTTCTATGGTTCTCCAGAGGAAAACGAATTAACATTGTTAAAATCAACTCCAATAACACTTGAGAGTGACTTCTGGATTCTGGAAACAAATAATTATCCAACATTCCTTCCGCTTCCTACACAAGCTATTCTCCACATAAACGAAAGAACTCCATCGAAGAAATTAAAAACTTTTGCACGAGAAAAAAAACGGTCGTTGATTTCTGTGAAAGAGACAGGAGGATTTGTGATTCAAAAAGAGGAATTAGTGTGGGAGCTGAAGACGAGATAGGACACCTTTTCTTTCTCCTGTTTTTGAGTAAATTGCCTTCGTACTTATGAATAAGAAAGTTTTTGGTGTTCGGCAGAAAGTAGAAAATCCGGAAAAAGTGGAGCAATTCTTTCGTGAACTCTGCAAAGACGTGCCAAAAAACGTAGCGGAATTGGAAAAGAAAAAACGAAATTTCTGTGTGAGGGAGAAGGGAACACCGATTCTCAATCGAGATCTTATTGCCGTGATGCAGAACTATTCGGGAAAAATTCCTGCGACACTCGAAAAACTTCTCCAAAAACGATCCGTGCGAACAATCTCTGGTGTTACGCCGATTGGGATTCTGACAAAACCATTTCCGTGTCCTGGGAAATGTGTGTATTGCCCGACAGATGTGCGGATGCCAAAGAGTTATTTAGCCTCACAACCTGCAGCTGCTCGGGCGCTTCGAAACAAATTTCACCCGTTTGACCAAGTGAAGAATCGTATTTCTGCGGTGAAGGATTCAGGACATCCAGTGTCAAAATTGGAAGTGATTGTAATGGGAGGAACATGGAGTTTCTTGCCGCACAAGTATCAGACATGGTACGTAAAAAATATATTTGATGCGGCGAATGGAAAATTGGCAATTGGCAATTGTCAATTTTCAAATAAAAAAGGGGGTTTCTCTAAAAGTAAATCCTTAAAAGAAGCTCAAACTATTAATCAAGACGCAGAACATCGGGTCATTGGACTGACGCTCGAAACACGCCCCGACTTCATCACAGAGAAGGAATTGGTGCGGATGCGAAAGATGGGATGTACGCGGATTGAGATCGGGGTACAGACGTTGGACGATGAAATTTCCAAACTTACCAAGCGAGGACATGGTCGAGTACATGTGGCGAGAGCGACAAAAATGATGCGCGATTTTGGATTCAAAATTTGTTATCATCTGATGCCCGGACTTCCCGGATCAACACCTGCAAAAGATTTGAAAATGATGAGAGAGGTCTTTGAAAATCCAGACTTCTGTCCGGACTTTGTGAAGATCTATCCGTGCCAAGTACTCGATAATTCAGAGCTCAAAACGTGGTGGGAAGAAGGGAGATTTACTCCACTGCGGGATAAGGAATTGATAAAACTTCTTCTTAAATTTAAACAGTTTGTGCCTCCGTGGACACGGATTATGAGACTTCTGCGGGATATTCCTGTAGACGATATATTGGACGGAGCGCGGTTCTCAAACCTCCGACAAATTATGAAGAATCAACCCAAGAAAGTGAAAGAAATTACAGGCGAAGATTCCTCGGGAGAATGGCCATGCAAATGTATCCGATGTCGAGAGATAGGTTTTCAATTGCCAATTGCCAATTGTCAATTTCCAAATTTAAAATTAGTCAGGAGAGATTACGAAGCAGGAGGGGGGATAGAAACATTCCTCAGCTTTGAATCACAAGATGAGAAAGTTATATTCGCCCTTCTTCGACTCCGAAAACCAAGTGGACAAAAATTCTCCCAATTCGGTTCAGTACTGCACAATGCAGCACTGATTCGAGAAGTGCATTCGTATGGTTCAGAGATTTCGGTCGGAAATGAGGTGGGAGTAGGACAGCACAGGGGGCTGGGGAAGAAATTGATCGTGGAAGCTGAACGCATTGCGAAAGACGAATGGAATCTTGGTCGTATGACAATCATTGCAGGAGTCGGAACACGAGGATATTATGAGAAATGGGGATATGAGTTGAAATCGACGTACATGACGAAAAGTTTATAGTCCAGAGTTCATAGTTTATAGTGAGAAAGTTGATGTTCTTTTTATAACTAAAAAGAACCAAAAAGTTTTAGGGACAAGAAAACTCGCTCTCATTACCATAGTACACAATCGCCGAGTCCCGTTGGCGCTCAAACACTTCTCGTCCCCAAACCCCTGTTTGATAGCAATTTTTAAAAAACAATGAAAAAGAACAAGCAGAAACTTCTCCTCACACAAGCACTCTCAGGATTGGGAAATGCAGTAGTGGGGATTTTTTTTCCGTTCCTCGTAGGACGGGCTTTTGGACTGAGTTATGCGGGGATTATTTTCTGGATGGTGGCCATTAATATTTGTCTTATTTTTGCAATGTATCCCATCAATTTTTATATGGGAAAGAAGCTCTCTACAGAGAAAATGATTCAACTCGGGTTATTTCTACAGGCAATATTTTTAGCAATTATTGGACTGGCCTCCCAACACATATTTTGGTTTTTGTTGGCGGGAATTTTATACGTTTTTCATCTGTGTGTTTTTTGGCCAAGTTTCCATGTGGCATTACTGCACTCATCTTGCGATGGAAAACGAGGGGATTTTATAGGAAGTATCCACCTTCTTCTTGTTGGAGTAAACCTTGTTGCACCGCTCTTATCAGGGTTTTTGCTCGATTTGGGAAAGGACTGGGCAGTGGCTTTGATATCGGTTGTCTTCTTTTTACTGGCAATGTTTTCTTTGCAAAACATCCATCTTCCAAAACAAAAATTATCTCCCTTTAAAGAATCCTGGAAATTCTTTCTCAAAGAAATTTGGTATACACGGTATCGACTCGGACTTATAACAGACGGAATTCAGGGGGAAGTGTTATGGATTATTTGGCCATTATTTTTGGGAATTGTTTTAGGGAAGTTCGCCCTTATGGGAATGGTGGTCGCCATTGCTGCGGTTGGAGAAATGATATCCGCAAAGATATTTGGAAAATTAACAGACAAATATTCAGCAAAAAAAGTGCTTCGTATGGGAATGATCGCGCGTTTCTTTGATATTGGAGTGAGAGCTTTACTCATAAAATTCCCAACCATGTTGTGGGCAGGAATTGTATCGGTAAATGCAGGAATTTTGGGACCGATATATAATATTTCTTTTTACAATCGACTGTGTGAAATCGCAGAAGACACGGAGCCCAAAGTGCTTGAATTCTTTCTGGCACGTGAATGGTTGATAAATGTAGTTCGTGTCGTGTGGTTGTCACTTGCGGCATTGGCAGTGCTCCAGTGGGGAGAGATGGCGCTGGGATGGGTGATTGGAGCGACGGCATTATTAAGTTTTGGATATAGGAGGTTTTAAAAAAACACTCCAAGTTTTACCTTGAAGTGTTTCACAGTATAGATTAAACCGTATCTTTATTCTCAGTACGTTTATTTTTCAATAAATTGTAAAGAAGAAATATCGATTCGGATCGCTTTATAATCACTGTACGATGATCTTGATGTTCTGTGTGTCAACTGTTTTGTTGCGCAGATCATCAAAGGTCATCAGTCGGCACACGTAGGTACCTTTTGCAAGGGTGTCAGTATGCCATTTATGTTCATAAAACCCAGCCTCTAAGAGGTATTCCTCCAAAACAGCAATGCGCTGTCCGAGAATATTGAACACTTCCAAACGGATTTGACTCCGTTTTTTGAGTCGGAATGGAATCGTCGTAGACGATCCATTCGCTGGATTCGGGTAATTTTGTAACAGCTGCTGATTTACCGGAATTAACTTAATAATTGATCCGTCTGTTGTAGTGGTCGAAATATTGAGATCGGTGTACTTCACAACGAAGTCTGCGCTATCTCTGGTAAGATCAAATTCTGTTACGGTGGTTTCAACATACCAAAGGTCTTCAGTTTTGTTATAGAGGAGCATTGCTTCTCTTCCCAAAAAATAAACCTCTTCTGGTTGTCGTCCGTTAAATTCTAGAAGAATGTCGTCTCCTACAGTGGCTTGGTAAACCGTGCCACCTTGAGGAGAAGGATTAAAGAGATGATTGCTTTGCAAACGAAATAATTTCGGATGTAAGTCATATCCCTTTATAAATACCTCTCCAAGAAATTCTTCTTCAATCAGTTGTCCATCTTTCCATGCGCGAACGATAATAGATGGATATCCGGTAGCCATACTATCGGGAACACTAAAGGTTCCTTGATAGGTACTACCGAAAGACCAGCCAAGCATCGAACGTTCATCATTTATTAATAACCTCAAGGAGTCGGGTTGAGTGGTAAGCGCAAGCTCATACTCAACAACTTCTTTTGGATACGCAATAAATGGGTCGTTTGGATTCCATGACCACATTTCCCATTTTTTCATTTCTAGAGCGATGGGTTCGTCTACATGAATTACCTCAGTGGCAGATTCAGTAGATACACCATCGGAAACGGTAAGTTCTACAGCGTAATCACCAGCCTTCATAAAAGTATGAACGGGGTGTTTTTCAGTAGAGGTGTTTTCGTCTCCAAAGTTCCAGAAATAAGACATAATGGATCCTTGTGACAGATTAATGAATCGTGTCGCAAAGGGTGCGGTTCCAGTTGGTGGATCAGCAATAAAATCAGCAGTGATTTCATTTCCACTCGTTTCTTCTACGATAATATAATTTGTACGGGTCATAATATCTGATAGCGAACCATCAGATACATATAACGTTACCGAATACACTCCAAGGGATGTGTAGACATGTTGAGGATGTTTTTCAGTAGAGGTTATCCCATCACCAAAATTCCAAATATAGGAACTAATAGAATCAGTTCCAGATTGTGAAAAATTAGCGAAGTGAACCGTTAACGGATTGCATCCACTTGTTGGTATGCCGATAAAATCAGCACTAGGACCGACTACATTTGGATCTGTTACTGTAATATATTCAGGTCTTGTCATCATATCTGATAGCGAACCATCAGATACATATAACGTTACCGAATACACTCCAAGGGATGTGTAGACATGTTGAGGATGTTTTTCAGTAGAGGTTATCCCATCACCAAAATTCCAAATATAGGAACTAATAGAATCAGTTCCAGCTTGTGAAAAATTAGCAAAGTGAACCGTCAATGGATTGTATCCAGATGTTGGTATGCCGATAAAATCAGCAACCGGTCTGGTAACAATACACTCATCTACTTTAATGTACTCAACCCTTGTCATAGTATCTGATAGCGAACCATCAGAAACAACAAGTGTCACGGTATATAACCCAGAGGTCGTATACACATGAGCAGGGTTTTGTTCAGTTGAAGTAGACCCATCTCCGAAAGTCCAATACCAAGAAATAATAGCATTACTTCCTGCTGTTGAATTATCATTGAAATTTACATTCAATGGAGTATCTCCAGAAAGAGGACATCCCACGAAATCAGCAGTAGGACCAGTTTGGATTTCTTCAGTGACCAAAATATATTCTATTCTTGTCATGGTGTCTGATAGCGAACCATCAGATACAATGAGAGACACCGTATACAACCCAGGGGTTACATAGGTATGAATAGGATTTTGTTCAGTTGAAGTAGACCCATCTCCGAAAGTCCAATACCAAGAAATAATAGAATTACTTCCGGGAATCGAATTATCATCAAAGATAACTTCTAAAGGAGCATCTCCCGAAAGAGGGCATCCTGAGAAGTCGGCGGTTGGACCCGTTGGAATTTGCTCTGTTACGGTGATGTAATTCATCCTTGTCATAGTGTCTGATAGCGAACCATCAGATACAATAAGAGAAACAGTGTAAGTTCCAGTAGCCGTGTAAACGTGAGCAGGATGTTCTTCATTTGAAGTAGTCCCGTCACCGAAGTCCCAAGCCCAAGAAATAATGGGATTGGTTCCGTTGGTTGATTGATCCGTGAATTGCACCAAAAGAGGAGCAATTCCTGTTATTGGCGAACCGATAAAATCGGCCGTTGGTCCAACAACATTTTCAGAAACCTCAATATACTCAACTCTTGTCATGGTATCTGATAGCGAACCATCAGAAACAACAAGTGTCACTGTATACAGCCCGGAAGCGGTATACGTGTGATTTGGATGTTGTGCATTTGAAGTTGCTCCGTCACCAAAATTCCAAGACCAGTTGGTAATGGGATTGGTTCCGTTGGTTGATTGATCCGTGAATTGCACTGCAAGCGGAGCAGTCCCTGTCGTTGGCGAACCGATAAAATCGGCCGTTGGTCCAACAACATTTTCAGAAACCTCAATATACTCAACTCTTGTCATGGTATCTGATAGCGAACCATCAGAAACAACAAGTGTCACTGTATACAGCTCGGAAGCGGCATACGTGTGATTTGGATGTTGTGCATTTGAAGTAGTCCCATCACCGAAGTCCCAAACCCAAGAAATAATAGGATCATTTCCGGGAGTTGAAAGATCTGTAAATTGCACATCTAATGGAGCATTTCCATTTGTAGGGTCGCCAATAAAATCAGCTGTTGGACCGGTCACTTCTTCTTCAACAAGAATATAATCCACTCGTGTCATAGTGCCTGAGAGCGAAGTGCTATCAGAAACCGTCAACGTTACCGTATATAACCCGGAGGTCATATAGGTATGAGAAGGATTTTGTTCTATTGAAGAATTTTCGTCACCAAAATTCCAAGACCAGTTGGTAATGGGGTTGGTTCCGGGGGTCGATTGGTCACTGAATTGCACCGCAAGCGGAGCAGTTCCAACCAATGGAGACCCAATAAAATCGCAACTCGGAGGATTATTTGCAATAACAAACACAGGGATTTGCAAGTTTTCACTTACGTTTTGTGCTGTTACAACAGTAAATACTAATGTGTTATAGGTTCCACTTGGAAGTGGATCCATCACAATAGTATTTTCACCCGCATCTACGGAAGTCGTAGAAGTTGAAAAGGTCGAACTCGGTGAAACCGAGAAATCACCACCTACATTTGTAAAAAATGTAATTGTGGCAATAGGACCATTTATAACAGTAAAAATCCAATGCATATCAGGTAACTGCGCAATAGCGGTTACCGAAACAATGTTACTGGTTACTTCTCCTCCGGGACCATATGCAACCGCGGAAACGTTATATGTTCCGGAAACGTTGTAGGTGTGTGATATTGAATTTCCGTTCAAGACAGAAATCTGTCCATCCCCAAAATTAATAAGCACACTGTCGACAATACCTGTCGTCGCCACAGTAAATGTGGGACTAAAAGGAATGTCTCCAGAAATAGTGTCGACCGACAAGGTAATTGTCGGAGGGCCGAAAATTGTGAAGGTTGGCACCTGCCAATCTTCGTAGTTTCCAACAGAATCGGTTACTCTCAACAAATCGGTTGAGTAAGTTCCCGGATCCAAGATTCCTGTTACTATTTCATTAGCTCCGATCACAGCTGTGTCGGTGGCATAAATGAAATTTACAAAATCAAAAATAACGGCGTCGCCATTGACGGTGCAGTTATAATCGATATGCAGACGATTTTGGGCGTCTACCCATTCAAAAGCATTCGTGATCATTTGACCACGGACGCCGGTAAAACTGGCACTTACCATAAGTGCGAGTAATACCATCATAAAATTTTTTTTCATTTTTTTCTATTTTTTTTCATTTTTTACATTTTTAAATTTGTTAATTATGCGATTAATAAAGCGGACAAAAGCTGAATCATCAGCCCTTAGCCGCTCTATCAATCAACGAAAAATGATAGAAATGAACGAAAAATTATAAAGCGTTTATATCTGACTGTGTCAAAGAGCTGTCTTCTGGGGTCTTGAACAAAACTTGGCGAGGTCCAAGCACCAAAAAGAACTTTCTCTTTGTACAAAAAAACAAGATTTTGTCAATAGCTAATACTTTTCAAACAAGAAAAATGTTATAAAAAAACTTGACAAAAAAACTAATCCTACTAAAAACTAATTGAAATTGCTGACCCCGCATTTCTCATGAAAAAACTTTTTCCAATCATTACCGGTCTTTGTTTTGTAGCATTGTCATTTATTTTTATATCATTGGCAGTTTCACCAGTAATTACACAAGTAACGGCGGTTCCAGATCCAGCTACAACAATACATCCAACATACACGTTCCACAGTGATCAACCTGGAACCATTACGTACGGAGGAATGTGCGGAGAAGGACTTGAAACAGTTGGAATAGCGGGGAATAACACGATTACATATGGTCCTCTTACGGACGGCGTAACGTACTCAAATTGTACGATTAGAATGGTAAATGTAGGTATGGAAGGAAGTAATATTTTACATGTAAATGTTTTTACAGTAGATGTTCCAACACCTCCTGATTATCCAGTAATTACAGAAGTAACACCAATTCCAGATCCATCAACAACAACGACTCCAAGTTATGTATTCCATAGTACGCAGGTAGGAACGATTACGTATGGAGGGACATGTGGAGAGGGAACACCAACAGAAGGAATAGCAGGAAATAATACGGTAACGTATTCACTTACAAACGGACAAACATACAGCAACTGTACAATTCGAGTTGTAAACGCAAATAACGAAGGGAGTAATATTCTTGCTCTTGGAACATTTACCGTGAATACAGGATCAACAGCACCAGTAATTACAGAAGTAACACCAATTCCAGATCCATCAACAACAACGACTCCAAGTTATGTATTCCATAGTACGCAGGTAGGAACGATTACGTATGGAGGGACATGTGGAGAGGGAACACCAACAGAAGGAATAGCAGGAAATAATACGGTAACGTATTCACTTACAAACGGACAAACATACAGCAACTGTACAATTCGAGTTGTAAACGCAAATAACGAAGGGAGTAATATTCTTGCTCTTGGAACATTTACCGTGAATACAGGATCAACAGCACCAGTAATTACAGAAATAACACCAATTCCGGATCCATCAATGACTACAACACCAAGTTATACATTCCATAGTACGCAGGCAGGAACGATTGTGTATGGAGGAACCTGTGGACAAGGAACACCAACTACTGTGGGAACAGGAAATAACACCGTAACGTACAATTTGGTAAACGGACAAACGTACAGTGACTGTACAGTACAAGTTACAAATATAAATGGAAATAGTAATGTTTTAAGTTTGTCTTCTTTTACAGTCAATGTTAATGAAGTGCCAGTACTAACGGGAGTGGTGGCGATTCCAGATCCATCAACGACACTGTATCCAGAATATATATTTCATAGTACACAACTGGGAACAATTCATTATGTTGGATCGTGTGGGCAGGGAATTCCTGCGAATGCAATAGAAGGAAATAATACAGTTACGTATGGACCATTAGTAGATGGACAAACATATGATGATTGTCAGATTTTTATAACAAATGTGAATAGAGTACAAAGTAACATATTATATATTACTTCTTTCACGGTAGACCTCAATGCACAAACGCCATCAGTAATTACAGAAATAACACCAATTCCGGATCCATCAATGACTACAACACCAAG
>CAZEON010000033.1:0-1497 GCA_964513975.1 uncultured Candidatus Peribacteria bacterium | reverse complement strand
GTACGCAGGCAGGAACGATTGTGTATGGAGGAACCTGTGGACAAGGAACACCAACAGCAGGAATAGCAGGAAATAATATGGTAACGTATTCCCTTACAAACGGACAAACATACAATAATTGTACAATCCAAGTAACCAACGCAAACGGAAACAGTAACATTTTAGCTCTTTCGCTTTTTACCGTAGACACAACGCCAACACCTCCAACACCTCCAATACCACCAGTAGTCCATAGTAGCGATGGGGGAGGATCTGGAAAATCTGGAATGCGGTTCTCGGGACAACGACGAGATGATTATGCTCGTTCTGGGAATTTCTGGGACATGAGTCGAAGTATCGCTGATATTGAAAGAATTAATCAAGGATATCTTGGACGAGTAACGACCTACATCAATCGAAACGGATTTCGAGTGTTTGCGGGATACCTCCCAGGAAAACTTTCTCTTGATTACTTAAACTCTCGAATTCAACGAACACACAAGTTTGTGTACCGAGGAGAACGAAGTCAGCGATCAGGAAATGTTCGACGAGAAATAGAAAAACCAATAGAAACACATCCACAAACGTACTTCAGAAACCGATGGGCGCATAATGCGATTATGGGTATCGAAAAAGCCATTGCCTTTGATCCAAAAGAAGATGCTATGAAGATTGATGGAGGTCAAAACTGGATTCGTTCACAATGGCGACGAGGAGGTGTGTGGGCTCGAAATCACGTAAGTGTAAACAGAAATTACAACACTAATTATCAACCATTACCAATTCAATTACCACGATTGTCTATTCGGAAAGCTTCAGAGCCACGACCAACAAGTCTTGGGGTTCGAAGAATCGCACTTCAATACACAGTTGCAAAAGGTGTCTCACGAATCAGACCTGTTCGAGTTGAGAGTGCCTCAAGCCCAGCTTACGAAATGTACGTAACGGATGATAAAACTCCATGGGCAAACGATCGATTCTTCAACAGAGGAGAAACACTTGAGATTCAGAGTGGACAAGGAACAGATGGACGAACAATCCGAATTGAAATGTCACTCAATCCTCCGTACGAAGCTTTTGTTCAATCTTCTCAAGAAGCATGGGAACAAAGCTTCCTTGGTCGGACAAATCAATTGAGAAGTGTTATGGGCGTAGATCGATCATTTGTTATGCCAGACAGCTCTGTAAATAGAGTTCCAACAATGAATGATAACATGGGAGTTCCGCAATACAGTAGCGATCTTGAACGATGGAGAGCCTATAAAATAAAGAAAGCCAACAGAATAAATAAATGGGAAATGCGACCGTTTCGGACATTGCAAGGAGAAGCAAGCTACCGAATCAAGATTTAAGAACTAAGAGTTTACAGTGAAATTTCTGAAATTTCTAACCCGGGTTAGAAATAATAGTCCAGACTTAATCTTGAAAAGGACTTTTCTGAGTCCGGACTCTAGGGGGGGGATAGCTAAAAAGTCCTAAGTTTTCATCATAAGAAAAGACGGGAAGTCGTATCAACAA
>CAZEON010000032.1:0-14217 GCA_964513975.1 uncultured Candidatus Peribacteria bacterium | reverse complement strand
TTGTTTTTCTTGTTGTAATGATGGTGAGTTATCTGATTCGGCTCTTTTTCGAGCGTGTGGAACTACTCTATATTCCGAAGGTGAGTTTACTTTTGAGTGTGCTTTCCCTTTCCTTCTTTTTGGTGTTGGGGCTTGCGGTGCATTTCAAATCTCCAGTGAACCTCACCTTGGCAATCTTTCCGATGCTCGTGATGGCGACGTTATCTGAGAAATTTCTTTCAGCGCAGTCTATGGCAGGGCTTCGGTCAGCGCTTATTACCGCAGGAGAAACTGTTGTGGTGGCGCTTTTAGGATATTCACTCGTTACCTGGTCATGGTTAGAAGGAACGATTCTCTCAATGCCTGAGCTCATTCTTGTGCCAATTTTGGGAATTATTTGGTTAGGACGATTCACGGGACTGCGACTGACGGAGTACTTTAAATTTCGGACGCTTTTTCAGGAAGAAACAAACGAAGAATAAACAATGAATTTTTTTAAACGTGCTAGCAGTATTTTGGGAATAAATGCGAGAAATCTGCATTATATTGCCAAGTACAATACCGCTACAAACAAGAAGTTTGCGGATGATAAAATCTTTACCAAAAATTTTCTCCAGTCTCGTGGTATTGGCGTTGCGAAATTGTATCAAACGGTTAAAAATTATCGAGAGCTGACACCGGAATTTTTTGCAGCATTGCCCGATTCTTTTGTTATCAAACCAAATCGTGGGTTTGGGGGAGCGGGGATTTTGGTTATTGTGAGTAAGAAAGGGAAGTATTGGGTTACGGCTTCCGGAAAAAAACTAGACGAAGAATTTCTCTATCGTCATTGCGGAGAAATCGTGGATGGAAAATATTCCATCTCAGGAATTTCAGATGCGGTAATCTTTGAAGAACGACTTGATCCACATCCGAGTTTCCGAAAATTGTCGGACATAGGGCTGTCGGATGTGCGTATCGTGGCATTTAACAATGTGCCTGTCATGGCGATGCTTCGTGTGCCGACGCATGAGTCAGAAGGGAAGGCGAATATGGAGTTGGGAGCGATTGCACTGGGAATTGATATTGGAACGGGGAAAACGACAGGAGGAGCTTATCATTCACACTTTGTTCGCAAGATGCCGAATGGTCATCCGACAGAAGGATTCCAAATACCATATTGGGATGAAGTTCTTTTCGCTGCGGCGAAGATTCAAGCGCTGTCAAAAATTGGATTTGTGGGAGTTGATATTGTAATTGCGAAGACGGGAGTAAAAGTTCTTGAAATCAATGCTCGATCAGGACTCAAGATTCAAATCGCCAATCGTGTTCCGCTGAAACGACGACTTGAAAAAGTAGCGGATTTGAAAGTACTGACACCAGAAGATGGAGTCGAAATCGCGAAGACACTTTTCTCACAAACAGCAAAAGCACAAGAAGACGAGAAACCAACGAAGCCGGTCATAGGGGTAACAGAGATGGTCATTCTCAATCTTGAGAAACCAGAAACAATTGTTGCCAGAATAGATTTGGCGTCTGAAACCAATAAGATTTCTTCTAAATATTATGCGGGACAAATTCTCGATGTTACGATTCAACACAAGCGAATAAAATTGCCTGTAGAAAAAGTAGAAATGGAAGGGGTCGATCTTATCTTGGCGGGAAAATTTCTCACGGATTTTTATATTGACCCAAATAAAGTTGCTGACCAAAAAATGCCAGAAATTGTAAAAGCACAGTTGGATGCGAAAATGATTCAGAATATCGACGAGAAGATTTGTGAGATTGATGAGCAGATTAAATTACTTTCGTACATAAATCCTCGGAACCTTACGGAACAAAAGGCTCTTTTTCTCGCAAACCCTGAATTTTCTCCGCGGTTTTTTTATCGGGAGTGTGATTTGGATTTTGAGCAGATGCGACGGGAACTCAAACGAATTCCAGAAATAGATCATGTGCTTTATCCACTTTTTGCGCGGAAAGTGGCAGAGGTTGAACAGAAGATAAATCTCGTGGAGTCTGTAGGGACAAAAGACTTTGTAGTGGCCTCTAGAGACATGTTTGGGGCTGTTACTGAACGAATCTATAAAGAAGCCGTGCAATTCCTTCAAACGCACAGAGACACGTTTCAGGAGGATACGAGTCCAGAACTTGATACCAAAGCAACAGAGCAAAAACTCAATGACTTTCTCCGTATTCATCGGCTTTCTCACTGGAAGATTAAGATTTTGGAAAATACAGTTGCCGATATTCAGGTGACGAAAAAACACATCATCTTTATTCGAAAGGGAGCGAAGTTCCGAGAAAATAGACTCAAGGCGTTGTTAGTTCATGAGATTGGAACACACGTGTTCCGATTTGAAAATGGAAAACTTCAACCCTTTCGAATTCTCGAACGAGGGACAGCTGGGTATTTGCAAACGGAAGAAGGACTGGCCGTTTGGAATCAAAACAAACTTGGATTTGATTTGGGAGAAAAATTCTTCACACCAGCCTATCAAATCATTGCGATTTATTTAGCGAAAAAATTCTCGTTCCAAGATCTCTTTCATTACCTCAAGGATACATATGAGATGAGTGATGAATTGGCATGGAAGCTCTGTGTGAAAGCGAAAAGGGGATTGCGAGACACACAAGAAAAGGGTGCGTTTACCAAAGATGCGCTCTACTTTGTAGGACTTATGGAAGTTGAGAAGTTCCTTGAAAAAGGAGAGAAGATCGAAGATCTCTATATCGGAAAAATTGCGATAGGGGATTTGAAGCTTGTCGAAAAAATGGAAGGGATTCAGCCAGCGAAGTTTTTGTTGTAGGGGGAGTCTAAGAGTTAAAGAGTCTGAAAGTTAAAAAGCTGTAGGGGCAATCCCTTGTGTTTGCCTGTTTAAAAATTCAACCCCGGGGTTGGGGTTAAAAAACCTAAAAGCTGGTTCAGATTTGTAATCTGAATCTTGTGGTTTCTTGTAATGTGAAGAAATATCAGGGTTCAATTTGCAAAATTGAACCAGCGGGAGTAGTACGATTTTTTGAGTAGGCGTCGACTTGGAAATAAGTTGGAAGCGTTAGCGCGTTACCTGTGTATGTTGAGCCATTAAGTACGTATTCGTATACGTATTCGAATACGTACTTAAGATACTTGTCGGAACCGGTGGATTATACCACACCAGTTCCGACGAAGGTTTTATTGTAGAAAAAAGTTAACGAGTCGACGAATTAACGAATCAACAAGTTTTTATAAAAGCTGGTTCAGATTTGTAATCTGAATCTTGTGGTTTCTTGTAATGTGAAGAAATATCAGGGTTCAATTTGCAAAATTGAACCAGCGGGAGTAGTACGATTTTTTGAGTAGGCGTCGACTTGGAAATAAGTTGGAAGCGTTAGCGCGTTACCTGTGTATGTTGAGCCATTAAGTACGTATTCGTATACGTATTCGAATACGTACTTAAGATACTTGTCGGAACCGGTGGGTTACATCATACCAGTTCAGACGAAGGCTTTATTGTAGAAAAAAGTTAACGAGTCAACAAGTTTTTTTAATCAACTACAAAACAAAAACAACAGTCATTCCGGTTTGCCCGGAATCGGGTGAATACTTGGAAATGGGTTGGAAGCGTTAGCGCGTTACCGGTGTTTTGTTTTTCGTGGAACTTGTCCTCGTTTTTATCGGGGACTCTTTATACATGAGAATAACTCATTTGATTCTGGGTCCTTCGGTTTCGAACTCCCCTCGGGGTCTGAGCTCGGGGTCGAAGACAGGGTTGAGAAACAAGCCAGAATGACGGGGTTTATAAAATCGGAAATCCGCAATCGAAAATCGCCAATCGAAAATTCTTTTATTTCTCTCTAATCCTGGAATACTGAGGATTGGTGAAACTCTCCAATGTTTCATTAATCAAATTTGATAACTCTCGTGCGAAGGGCGCGATGTTTTCTGATTTCTCAATAGCACGATTGGCTTGTTTGCTTGCCAGATGGAGACTCTCTAATGCATAGAGGTTCTGTTTAAACTTCAAGGCTCGCAGTCCATCGGCGAAGTGGTTCAGAGAGCGAGAAATAGCACTCGCCGCAACAGCATCTTTATTGTTCCGTACATGTGTTAGTCGTTCCGTCAGCTCTGTAATATCCTGCAAATGCATCTCCGCCATCTCCGGTTTCCCGGCTCGAAGTAACGTAATGAATTGCTCAATCTCAGCTTGGAGTTCAACAAATATTTTGGTGACGGTATCTCCATAGAGAATCTTTCGTTGTCGAAAAGTCATGAGTGCAACCTCTCGTCGAGACAATGTTTTATGTGGTCGGTAGAGTTGATCGGGTGGAAGGTGTGCGATTTGAAATCGTTTTGCATAAGCAAAGTGTGGCGCAAACCAACTGTCTTCAGGAATATCAGTTGCAATATTCTTTGTTCTCCCAAAATAAGGAGAGAAGTTCACCTGTGTAGAACGGAATAAAAATGCCAAGAACTCAGCTTTACTGGCCAATGCTTGCGGACGAAAATTAGTTTTATCTTTTGTTGAAATGATATTGATTTTAATGGCTCGTTTAATCACAGGTCCATACCATGCGCTTGGATCGACATCTTCGAAGGCCGTGATGCCATCGCTTTCTCCAATAGCAATATCTCCTGCTCGGAGCGCAATCACGAGAGCTTCCGCTCGCGAGACTTGTCTTTCTGGAAGGAAATTTCCATCAGGAAATACGTTCATAATGCCGATATCCTTCAGATGCATAAAAACCTCCCGTTGAGGATCGTTAGGAGAAATGTCTAGAAAGGCCTGCGTGGATAAAGTTGGAAGGAAAATAATGAGAGCAAAAACCAACTTTTTCATCATCCGAGAGTATATTTTGTGTTCAGTTGTTGGTCAAATTTTTTGTACAAAAAACATTGACGGGAAGTAAGGAAGAATGAGTAATGAATAATGAGGAATTTTCTATTTTTTACATCAATTTCAGTCATTCCAGCTTGTCTGGAATCGGATGAGGATTTGAGATATACAAAAAAGCGTTAACACGGCACCAATGTTTGTTTTTCGTTTTTCTCTGCAGATAGGAGGGTGATTGAAGCGATTCTGGGCAAGCCAGAATGACATAATGTTTTTATTTCTATCTTCTTGCTTTATCCCTTTATTTCTGGTATAATACCTCGATTTAAGAACTTATGAAAAAACTAATTGCATTGACCGTAACGATATGGAGCATCTTGGGAACGGTTCCTATGGTGAGTGCTTATTCGTATGATGGAGAGATGAGAACATTTACTATCACTGGTTATTACTCACCTTTATCAAATCAGAATTTGTACCTCACCGGAAGCTATAAAGCAGAAATTAGACTCAATGGTTCTGGTGTTGCGGGAGCTGATGGGACGTCCGTTTATCCGGGAATGATTGCTGCACCGCGGTCATTTGTCTTTGGAACGAAGATTAAAATTCCAGGACTTGGGGTTGGAATGGTAAACGACAGAGGGGGAGCGATTGTTGAAAAAGGACAACGAGACTTGGCGAAACACGATCGACTTGATATTTGGATGGGATACGGAGATGAGGGACTCAGACGAGCTTTGTCGTTCGGAGTGCAACACATTGATTGCGTGATATATGATGGTGATGCGTCGGTTCAAGTAGGAATGAACTTTTCTGTTCCTCCTATGTTGAACGAGATTGTAGACTTTCCTGACCGAAAAAACTTCTCTGAGAACTTTTCAAATGGTTTACGAGGGAATGGAGTAAAAGACCTTCAACGAGCGCTTCGAGATGTTGGGTTCTATGAACGAGTCATTCACGGTATTTTTGACGAAGGCGTAGAGGACGCTGTGTATGCCTTTCAAAAGAAAAACTTCATTGTGCGTGATCGAGAAGAAGCAGGAGCAGGAGTCTTTGGACCACGAACACGAGGAGAACTCAGCACACAACTCTTCGATGCAGAAATACAAAAACGAGTTCGAGAAGCCTGGGAAAAATTCCAATTTGAAGATGACCTCGAACGAGGAAAAAAGAACGCATCTGTGTTAAAACTTCAACAAATGTTGGTGCAACAAGAGTTCATGACTGTGACACCGACAGGATACTTTGGACCAAAAACAGAAGCGGCACTTGCTGAATTTCAAATGGCGTATGGCATCATCGCTCGAAAGACAGCGATGGGAGTAGGGAAAATGGGACCATCAACGAGGGAAGTTTTGAACGAACTCCTCGCTCAACAAAAAGAAACCATACTTGCCGAGAAAGCAGAAATTCTTGCTTTTGCGAAAATGCAGCAACGATTTGCGGCACTTTCAGGCAACGTGGGGCTAAGGAAGGGATCTCTAGTCTTAGCTGGGGACAGGCTATTATTTACTCAACGATAAAATGATCACGAAGTCATTAAATGCAGGATTACACGATCTCCAACACATTCATATGCGGATGGATAAAGAAATTTTGGAAGTATCACTCTTCCAGTTTTTCGCATCACTGGGACGAAACATTATCATGTTGGCATTGCCGTTTTACCTGTACTACGGTATCGGATATCAGCTCTGGCAGATCTGTATGTTCTTTCTTGTATGGCAGGGGACATCAAGTTTGATTCTCCCATTTGTGGGAAGCGCGTTGACGAAGATTGGACTCAAGCATTCGATGGCACTGCGGAGTATCGGGGTGAGTATTTTTTGGATTGCCATGGGGATTCTTTTGACGGGGAATTTTTGGACGGACATTCTTGTTATGCTTCCATTTTTCTTCATTCGATCATTTGCCAAGGGGGTGTCTGTTATTGCGTACGACATCTTCCTCACGTACCACATGAATAAAGCGACGAAAGGAAAGACATTGGCAGGTATTCAGATTGTCATCATGTCGGCCGTGGTGGTGGCGCCTTTGGCAGGGGGATTCATTATGAAAGAACTCGGGTTCCAATGGCTTACGTACATTGCGACGCTCTTTTATGCGGCATCAGGAGTTGTGCTTTTGCTCACGCCTGACCACAAGTTTAAAGTGTCCTACACACCATCAAAGCTCCTTCGAGATGCATTCAAAAAGACAGACAAGTCACTTATTCTCGCTGAATTCGGACGAGTCTTCTTTGATGCGATTATCTGGATTGTATGGCCATTGTTCTTGCTTCTCGTTCTCACGAACGTTGTGAAGATCGGAACGGTGATTGCGATATCTTCAGCGCTCTCCATGATCGTGACTTTTATTATTGGGAAACGAATTGATAAGTTGGGAGTGAGCTCTCGATCGATTCGATTCGGAGCGTATCGTTCAACAGTACTGAACGTCCTTCGAGGAATTGTTTGGGATCCAGTTGTCTTGGCGGTTCTCGATGCATTGCACAAGATCAACCTTGGAGTAACAAAAGTCCCATATACGATTCAGCTTTATAAATGGCTCCACAAACGAGATACATTTGAACGAGCTCACATCCGATGGATGATTGCTGAAAATACCTACACATTGGCGATTGGAATCTTCGCGATTCTCTTCTACATTTTTTCAAACGATGTGAAAGCAGTATTCGTCTCAATCTTTGCTCTTGGATCATTGACAATGCTTCTTACACAGGCTATCTCGAAGTTTGAGGATTAAAATATCCCCTGTCATTCCCTCGAAGGAGGGAACCCAGGACTCTCCTTTTTGTAAAAGATATCTAATGTCACATTATTCTAAATGGTTATTTCTTTATTAGACCTAGGTCCCCGTCTTCACGGGGATGACAAGAGGGGATAATTTATTTTTTCTTCCTTTTTATCGGCAGAATATGAGTTGCATTTTTCCAAAATAGGGCAATAATATTCTGCGTAAAAAACGAAACTTCGTATGAAACAAAAACTTATTTTTGGTGTTCTCTTTGTCGCATTGGTTTTGTCGGCCTGCGTGTTTCCAGAAAAGAACGATCCTTTCTCCCGATTGCCGGAGGAAGCGGTTGAAACACTGGAAGGAGAGATTTTCCCGTTTTCCGTTTCTGTTTCTACAAGAGCCACACACAGGTTAGAAAATGAGGGAAAGCTCGTAGCATACGTGGCTTCTGATATTGTACGACTGAGTGATTTTGAAGGACGAGAAGTAGAAATTGATGGAGTGCATCGAACAGAAAAGATGCGAGAAATCTTTTGGGTAGAAGCGATTCGATTGCTGGACCTTAAAGATAGCGAAGAACAACTTGCGGATAACCGATATTCATCGAACCGATTTGCATTTGTCTATCCACCAGGGTGGGCACATTCAACATCTCCGGCAGGAGTGGTTCACTTTATCGATAAAACAGACACAGCACGACGTGTGTTCCTGACCTTCTCTGTGGAGGATATAGAGAAAGAAGACAAGAAGTCTGATCCGAATGTGCTCATCGCCAGCTTAGCGGGAGTAAAGAAGATTACGACCGATTCACTCGATCGAGAGCGGCAGGAAGTGGTGCTTTTCTCTAATCTTTACGATCATAAATATAACTTTGTGTTTACGAGTCAATTTGAGGAGTTTGAGAGAAAGAAAGCGTTCTTCAAATTATTGAATACTTTTGTCGAAGGAGAAGACAATGTTCGAGAGGTATTGGAAGCCGACAAAAAAGAACTTGCAGAAAAGGAAGCAGAGAAAATTGAACAAGAAGAACCAATTGAGGAGGCAGAGGAAGAAGTTATAGAAGAGAAGGAAGAAAAGAAATCATTAGTTGATAAACTTTTTGGAGAGAAAGAGAAAAAGGACGATATTGTTGATATAGCGGAAGAAGAGGAAACGCCCGTAGTTGAGACACCTGTGACAGAAAGGAAAGTGGTTGTAAATGAACAACCAACAACGATTACCAGAGAGGGAGTCGAGGATTTCGTGAATGTTATCGAAGAGCACGCTTTCCCATATGAGAGTACGTACTACAACTTCAAGATGATGGTGCCGTGGGGATACTGGTTCCGAAATTTCGGACAATCAGAAACACGAATCGCCCGTATCGGATTCTCAGATGAAGAATTCACTGAAGAATCAGGATCGAAGTTCTGGCTCGAGATTATCGGATCAGAAACACCACCGACACAATTCACTGAAACAATCGAAGGCGACCAAGTTGTCCTCGAATTCTCACGTGGACAAAAATCATACTTCCGAATCTCCGGACCGATGTTTTTCCGTGATGCGATGAGGAGTATTCACGCGACCGTGGAGAGTTTTTGAGAAATAATTTGACAAAATCCTACAAGCTAGTTTTAGGATTTTCTTTCTTTACGGCGATTTCAAGTTTGTGGAGAGTATCTTCTATTTTTACACCAAATTTGTGTTGACGAATTTTATTGAGATCAAATGTTACTGATTCAGAGCACATTCCTCCAAGTGCCGGAATTCCTCTGCCCGTAGCTTCATTAAGAACATTTTCAATTTCTTTTGCAATTTCTGGGAATTTTTTTAATGCACACGAATTAAATTGGAATGCTTCAGTTTTATGAACTGTTAATACTTTTGCAAAAGGAATGATTGAATCTTCAATTCCGACATCAAAAATAAATTTTGCTGTGTTTTCTGTGAAAAAATTCGATGATATTTTTTGTAAAGTTTTCATAAGGCTCTTTTAGTTATTCTTGCAAGAGTTGTCAAGCTCAAAGCCCCAATCTTCAAAAAAAGTATTGTCATTCCCTCGAAGGAGGGAACCCAGGACTCTCCTTTTTGTAAAAAATATCTAATGTCACATTATTCTAAATTATGTTTCTTTGTTAGACCTAGGTCCCCGTCTTCACGGGGATGACAAAGGGGGAGTTTGATTTTTCTCACTGACAACGTACAATTTCTGCGATGAAACAAAATATTAAATTTTTCGGAATCCTCAATGTCACTCCGGACAGTTTCTCTGACGGGGGAGAATTTCTCGACATGGAGAAAGCGCTAGAACACGCGCATACATTAATTCTCGATGGAGCAGACTTCATTGACATCGGAGGAGAATCAACGCGTCCGAACGCAGCACCCATTAATTCAACACAGGAGTGGGAGAGAGTGGGAAGCATTCTTGAACAACTTGTGAAAGCCTACCCAGGACAGATATCTCTCGACACCAGAAATGTAGAAACAGCTGAGAAATTTCTCGATCTCGGGGGAACAATCCTCAATGATGTATTGGGATTTCAGAATCCAGAAATGCGAGCGTTGGCACCCAAATTTGAAACAATAATCCTCATGCACTTCCCAGGAGAAACGGTGGAAGATGTTCATTTTCAGCAGATTGATTCACCAGAACAAGTCAGGGACGAGCTCTTGAAACGCAAGGCAGAACTGCTTGAAGCAGGCGTTTCTGCAGATGCCATCATCCTCGATCCAGGGATTGGATTTGGAAAAACAATGGAGTGTAATCGGGCATTATTGAAATTCGGAGAACTCCTTCCAGATGAGCACGTTCTGATCGGGCACTCTCGGAAGCGATTCTTGGGCGATGACCGGTTTGAGATCGAACCCAACGTGGAAGCTGGAAAAATTGCCATTGATTCTGGCGCAATGTATCTACGGGTGCACGATATAAAAGGATACCCCTAAAGGTACTGTTTCGCGACCTCTGGAAAAACATGCACTAAATCCTCTGCGGTGAGCATGCATTGTTTTTGGTATAAAAATTCTCCACATTTTCCCCAAAGAAATGTGGCGGTTTTCAAAACCTCAAACGGTTCGAGATGTTGTCCAGCCAAGCCCGCTACAATTCCAGACAACGCGTCCCCAGAGCCACCAACGGTCATTCCTGGTGTTCCTGTTTTATTTTCATGCCACTCCTTTTTGGGACCGGCAATGAAATCAACAGGGCCTTTTTTTAGAATGAAGCAGTTATGCTTTTTTGCCATTGCCTTCACATTTGCGCTGGTTGCCGATGCTTCGAAAACCCGTTCAAACTCTCTATCATGAGGAGTAAGTATCATCGGAATGTCTCTCTTCACATTCAGAATCTCAGGGATTAAACCATCGGCATCAATAACAACTGGAATCCTGACTTGTTCCAGAATTTTTATAAGTGCTTTGTGTGAACTACTTCTCGTTCCGAGCCCGTTCCCAATAAGAAGAACATCACAATGTTTGGATTCATTTACGATGTGTGGAACATCTTTCTCATTCAAAAAATTCTCTGCGAATTCTTTCACAATAAAATTCAAACTCGCGTTTCTTGCCACAGTGGCATGCTTCGGTGGCACAAAAAGAAAGAGGAGATCAGCACCAGTTTTTTCTGCTCCGAGTCCCGCTAATATCGGGGCACCATGAAAGATTTCGTTTCCCCCAACAACGAGAATCCGCCCATTCTGTCCTTTGTGCGTTTTTTTATCGCGAAGAGGAAATGAAATATTATTTGCCATCTGTTTCCAGATAAAAGAAAATCTTGCAAAACACAAGTAAAAAAGGGAACAGAGTTGCTTGCACTAAACAAAATAACGTGGTATAATAAACAAAAGATTTGACAAGATTTATAAATCTCTTAGTATTTCTGCACTTATGGACAACAACTTCAATCGTCTCAACGAAGAAATCAAAGCCGAAGGACTCGGTGAAGGGATTTCTGAACTTGGAGAAGTTTTGGACGCAAATACAGAGAAGATTTCAGAAGTGGTTGGAAAAGCAGGAGAGAATAAAGCGACACAAGTAACAGCGAAGAAAGAAGCGGTGAAGACATCATCTCTTTTTGAGAAGATCTCAGATCTTTTGTTTACAGCAAAAGCAAAAGCAAAAGCAATTGTCTTACCATCACAAGAAATTCAACGAAAACGAGTAGGACATTCTTTAGAAAAAGAAACAAAGAAACTTCTTCGAAAGGCGAAAAAAATTCAAAATGCACGGCACTTTTCTGCTCACGCATTAGAGCAAGTGATTCAAGAGATTCGATATCTCCAACGGTTGATTGCAGAACTTTTCTCAATTGCAGCAGAAAGATTAGAAACACTGTACAAGCAATACGTATTACGGGTAGCGTAATTTTTTGACTTTTACACACGAAAGCATTACGTTCTCGGTGCTTTTTTTGTAAAAACAAACATGAAAAAAATCTTCGTTATCCTTCTCGGTATTTCATTTGTGGGAGCATTTTTTACAACCTCAACATTTGCAGCAAATTCGACTGCTCGTTTTAGAGGATCAACTCGATATTATCAGAGTATGGATGCTTTCTCACAATCGAGTAAGCAAACAACAGGTCTCTATAGATATTCGTCACGACGATTACGTACGACTACAAACTGGAATTTGCTACAACAAAAAAGCGCAGACTCCAGAACAGTTCCAACAACTCAACGTCGTGTATCAACGCGATCACGATTTTCAACAAGTAAGGCACCGTTGATACAATCACAACGGAATATGAAAGATGAGTATACCTCTTTTAAAGCTCAGAACATTGCTTTTAGTATTTCTCTTCCTGAGGAATTTGAGATTGTTTCCGATACACTTACATGGGAAAACGGAGAATTCATTTTCCAAAACGGAAATGCAAGAATAAAACTCATGGCAACAAAAGATCGTTGTGATAAAGGAGTGGATTATTGTCTCAGGGCAAAATCAGATGCAGCTCTCAAAACATTTCAAGAAACATTACCAAAAATGGTTATGAGGAAGAATAAAACTATTTCTCTTGATTCAAATCAGGCACAGATAAAGAAGGAAAATATGGGGTGGTTTGTAGATTTATATGCTCGTGATTATGGAGCAGGGCAATTAACATTCTTTGATCCTATTAACGAATTTGTTTGGATTCTTTCGATTACCGATCCGTATCATTCAACAGGTCTTTTGAAAAATGATCGTGATCTCTCCAAGATTTTTGCATCACTTATGCAGAAGTCAGTTATTAGTAGTAAAACCTCTCGAACGAGTTTGAGTAATATCTTTGGAATACGAAATAGAAGTACAGGAAAAAACACGCAGAACAAATCTTCACTCGCCTATGGAAATAGTTCTGTTAAAGAATTTGTAGCAGAAAAAGTACCGTTTCATATTTCACTTCCAAATGGATTTGAACTGGTTTCCGATACTATTGAGCGAAGCATGGGAGTAATGAGCTTTGCGAAAGAGTTAGAAACAGTCACGGTTACTGCGATGGAGGACTTGTGTGATGATCAAACACCACGATTGATTCGTCGATGTATTGATGGACATGCGGCAGTATTGAAGAAAGAATTGCAAATGGAATTTCCAGATGCTCGTATTCTTCAAGATGAGAATGCGCAAGTACAGTTGGTGGATGTTTATAATTCAGGACAAAATTCTCGCCAAACATCTTCAGTGAAAGAGCACATAGGGAAAATTGTAGTCCTTCGAGAGAAGGGGAAACGAATGGGATATTTTGTATTTGCAGAACCAGAAATAGGACATGTCTGGAAGGTGCGAATGGAGGCACCAGAAAACAAAGAGGCCTTTCTTAGCGATGTTCGACAGAAGACAAAGATAATTAATTCGCTCTTTTTCGAAATAGAGAAATAGCATTTCTTTAAAAAAGAACTTGACAAAATATTGGTTTTCATTTAAAAGTCTTCTTGAAACAAAAAAAGAAATAAAAAAACATTAAAGATATTCTCTTTAATGACCTATTCTTTTTCTTCACTATGAAAAAAACATTAGCACTCGGTCTCGGTTTGGCCATTCTTGGAGCCTCTATTATATCTTTCGTTAGCGCATCACGAGATGCTTACCATGTGTACATGTACCAACAAGGACGACAAACACAGGCACCAAAAGCACCTCAAAAAAGAGTGCGAGTATTCTCTCGTCGTACAGGAGCTTTTACGCAACCACGACTATATCGAAGAGATTCAGAGAGACACGGAATAAATCATTCGCAAAATACACGATATTTGCAAGGTGATATTCGAAATCGAGAATCGGTTCAACGTTCACGATTGGAAATCTATAATTACCGAATGGTTCGACCATCAAGTGATCGAATTATAGGAGGAGCACAAGCAAATGCTCACCGACGAGACATTATGACATTTCGACGAACAATTGATGCTATTGAGAAATATTCTACATACGAAAATGAAAAATTCTCTTTGAAGATTCCTTTTGGATGGAAAGCGAGTGTGGAGGATGCTCATGCATTTATTCACCCACGATCTGATTACAGTGTAAAGGTTCGACACGTTGAAAAAGTTTGTACAGATACTGGATTTCAAGGATGTGTCATCACTCTTTCAAAAGATCAAAACCACAAAAATCCTGCAGAAAAAATTGCAGTGACAGGACCAATAGAACGACAATCACACTTTTTCGGAACGGTCCTTAATAGATCACTTCAAACACGAACGTACACAGAAAGTTTCTCTGCTGAAGTAGCAGGAAAGGA
>CAZEON010000031.1:0-14602 GCA_964513975.1 uncultured Candidatus Peribacteria bacterium | reverse complement strand
GAATTAAAAGTGCATTTAAAAAAGAAAATAGAAAAATAAAAACAACAATAACAACTGTTATTTTTACAGAAAAATATTCAATCATAAGCGGAATAAAAGGAAGTTTAATCGCTCGATTGTATAAAAAAAGTGAAATAAGCCCATTATCCAATCCTTGTTCTTTCATCCGAGATAAATAGGCAAACCAAAGATAGATAGGACCGGTAGAAAGCACTCCAACGAGTGCCACTAATAAATACTGTTTCCACCCCACGTTTCCATGAAGATATTTTTTGATAAGTTTTTCACTTATCAAGACATTAAACAGATACATAAAAACAATCACAAACACCAAGCTCCAAGAAATTTGTTGAAGAAGAAAAAGAAATTGCTCAAAACTTTCCTGTATAAGTACCGGATAAAAGATCGAAACACCTAAATAAATCCCACAAATAACCCAAAAGAATTTCCATACACTCGAAATATTTTTAAAGAAATTTACCATATTAAAAGAATAAAATAGGTACAAATCCCAATGAGTATTGCACTTAAAAAACTGAGAAAATTACGCAAAAGAGCGAACTTCCTCCCTAATAAAAGTATTTCTGCAGGAAGTTGTACAACACCTACTGTTACCCATGCAACAATAAAAGCACTTACCGCCATAATGCTTATTCCTGCATTAAAAAATTCTCCTCCCAGGATATAACTTGTCACCGGATTTCCTGCAAATACCGATCCCAGAGACGCTCCAATAAAAGCATCTGGTAATAAATCCCCACGAAAAAGAAGTGATAGTTGTTCGTTACTAAATAATGTTTGTAACAAGGCTATAAGCAATAACACTCCCAATAAAATTGGAATTGTCATTCTCAAAGATTTCCATGTTTTCTTTATGACGTTCATTATGGACGCACTTTAAAACTTATTTATTTTTCTTCAAATAAATACCAATATTCCTCTTTGGATATTAGGATACGTAATCTAGGATACGTATCCATGAAAGAGCTCATATTTCCCCCCGAAGCGTGCAGAGCGCTCAACCTTGTCCAGGACACGGAGAAGAATGTTTTCATTACAGGAAAAGCAGGAACAGGAAAGTCTACGTTACTGGAACATTTGCGACTCCATTCAAAACGAAGAATGGTCGTTCTCGCCCCCACGGGAGTCGCAGCAGTCAATGTGAATGGCGATACAATCCATTCGTTCTTTGGACTCAAACCTGGATTTGAGTTAGATGAGGTCCGAGAAAAACGCATCAATGAGAAAAAAGCCAAACGATTCAAAAGTCTGAAAACAATTTTGATTGATGAAATCTCAATGGTCAGGGCCGACTTGCTCGACGCGATTGATGTTTTTTTGCGCAAAGCCCGAGACGACAACAACCCCTTCGGAGGCGTGCAAATGGTCTTTTTTGGTGACCTGTACCAACTCCCCCCGGTGATGACATGGAGAGACAAGGAGAAGTTTTTATCCGAGTACGACTCACCGTATTTTTTTGATGCGAAAGTTTTCCAAGGGGCGAACGATTTGTTATCTGAAGCGTTTCATCTCGAACACATTCAACTGGATAAAATATACCGACAAACCGATGATAATTTTATCGACATGCTCAACGGCGTACGGAATAACTGCATGACTGACGATCATTTGGAAATGCTCAATAAAAGGCACGATGCTGATTTCATCCCTGACAAGGATGATAAATTCATCCATTTGATGACCACCAACGCCGATGCAGCCACTATTAACGCAGTGGAGTTGGCAAAATTAAAAGGGAATATGACGACCTTTGTTGCGACGAATTCAGGGAAGATTGCGAAGAATCTCAGGCCCAATGATGAAGAAGTTACGGTCAAAGTTGGTGCACAGGTGATGTTTATTTACAACGATCCGGAGCGAAAATGGGTAAACGGAACCATCGGACGCGTGGTGAATATTTGTGAAGATTACAACGAAGAAACCGACAAAATGGAGACCTTCCTCATCGTCGAGAAGACAGATGGAGCGCAGGTTGAAGTCCGTCCTCATAAATGGGAAATCTCACGCTATGTCTTTGACAGTGGGAATTTTAAACGAGAACAAATCGGGTCCTTTACTCAGATTCCATTGAAGCTCGCATGGGCGATTACCATTCACAAGAGCCAAGGAAAGACCTTTGAAAAAGTCATCATTGATCTGGGAAGCGGAAGCTTCGCGCATGGGCAAACCTACGTGGCGCTCAGTCGATGCACATCGTTGGAGGGAATAGTTCTCCGACGTCCCTTTCGAAAAAGTGATATAATCATGGATGAACGGATTGAGGTGTTTAGCCAATAGATATGACTTCCCCTCCCCATCCCTTGTCATTCTGACCGAAACGGAGGAATCCCTTTCCCTTTTGTCATCCTGGAACCCCGCCTTGCGGGGTATCCGGGACCCAGCCCTGACAAAAGCACCTTCTTGAAGTTACAATCTCTTTAAATCCCCAAGTAGGTTCATCCATTGTAGCTAGATCCCGGATATCCCTCCGGGATTCCGGGAAGACAAGGACTCGCGACAATGACGATACTGGGGGAGTGTTTTTTTCTCAGAATCTGAATCTCATATGTGGTATCATCACGGTAATGAGCAGTAAAGACGGTCGCCTTCTCAAAAACGTTCCCCTTGGAACCATGGTTCAAATCGTACTAAAAGAAGACCAAAAGAGTGGTCATCTCACAAAAGGAATCGTGGAATCATTGCTGACCACTGACTCAAAACACCCTCATGGAATAAAGGTGCGACTCAAATCTGGAAAAGTAGGCCGTGTAAAAAAAATCCTTTCTTCAAAGAAGGTTAAGAATCCAGTCACCCCTTTGTCATTCCGAAAACCTCTCCTCCCCTGTCATCCCGGAATCCCAGAGGAATATCTGGGATCTAGTCATGAATAATTCTCACACTTGTAAGCATTAGCGCTATACCCATGTTAATTCCCACTCTCAAAAACGAGGACAACTGAAGCGATTCCCGTCAAGCGGGAATGACGATGTTAGGCGAATATTAATTTTTTAATTGAACAAACGCATCGTAGTCCCCTCCACACGCTCGATCAATTTCTATTTTGGTACCATTTTTTAGAGCATTTGTAAGTAATCGCTCATATTCTGATACGTAATTTTCATACTCGGGACCATCCGTTTTGAAGTGAAACTCTGTACATCCTTCGATGAATTCCCCGAACAAAGTGAGAGCTGATTTTTCATCGTTCCACATGTATCGCTCGAGATAAGGATTGTGCAACGCCTGAATAATATGCATTTCTTCATGTTTGATGTAGTCAACCGTCTCTGGTTTGTGAAACCATTTCCGATAAAACTTTATCTCTCGAACAAAAATCGGATATTTGCTAAAAAACTTCTGCGAAATCGCGATCGGAATATCTTCCAACGACGCCATGTTAAATTGATTTTTCCACAAATGCATCGCGATGTAATGGCACGGATAGGATTCGTTTTTCCGAGACACGAGAATGATTTCTGTTTCTGAGCGTTTGTGCGTTTGTACAAAATCCCACGATTCGGAATATTTATTTATCTGCGAACACGTCTGAATTGATCCATTTGGAATCGCGTTAAGTGCCTCCCAGTCAACAATATCGACCACTTTGGGTGGAAGTGATTACACCGTGTAGGACTGAACTGTTTCGAGTGTGGCATAGGAAAGAAATCCCGTTTCAATATTTTTCGAACGAAGACTGTTTGTATCCGATGCCCCAAAAGCTGTCGAACTCAAAATAAAAAGTCCTAAGCACGCTCCAGTAACAAGTTTTCGAAATGACCCCATCTCCTAATTATATCATTAAAAAGAGGTGAAGTAAAGGGTCTGAGGCTCAGGCTCGAAAAGCATCCATTATCCAATAAGGCGTGGTAGGAATGCTATTCTGGCTCCTGCAGAGCGAACCCGGGTTCAACTTTTATTGCCATAGTGCATTGGTTACCATAGAACCCTTTCATTTGACTTCCCAGGAATTTTTCTCTTGTCAGTATTGGATAGGTGAAGAAATAAAACTATCCGATATTTATATTTTGGGGTCAAGACTAGAACAGCGAGTTATTTTTTTTAAATTTTTCTCTTTTTTCTTGATTTGTTATAACAAAAAGTATAAAATGTAGACACAATGACAAAAGAAGAAAAACTAATTCTTAAATTTAAAGCTTCACCGCAATCGATTTCTTTAGTTGATCTCTTGAAATTAATGGAATGGCTCGGAATAGAAATTGTTCAAGGAAAAGGAAGTCATATTGTATGCAAAATGGAAAATAAGATTCTTATTGTGATTCCTCTTCATCAAAACGATTGTAAGCCCTTTTATAAAAAGAAATCCCTAAAAATACTTCTTTCTCATAATCTATTCTCATGATTACTAATACATTCACCATCGGCTCTCAAAAATATGAATATGTTCTTGGAAAACCATTTCAAGAAGATGGAGAAAAATTAATGCATCTTTCTTGTACAAAATTGGGAATAAAGCAAGATTTTTTGATAGAAGATATTCCGGAACTCATTTTAGATCTTCCAAATATTGCTCACAATTTAAAACAAAATGCAAAACAAGACACATTCATTCGTATTCGAATAAAAGCTGGAGAAAAAAAAATTATTGAAAAAAAAGCAATGGCAGTTGGAAAAACAACTTCCTCCTACATCAGAGAAAGAGCATTAAGTATTTAAATTTCACATTAGTGTCCATTCAACATAGGCAACAAGTCTTGAACCCTTAAAAACAAGATAAACAAGCCCATAAAGGCTTATTGAAATCAAAATTTAAGAAAAATATTACTGCCCACTGATGCTAGCAAAGTGAATCTATAGCTAGATTAATGTCCTGTTTGGCAGGCGCAGTAGGAATCTCGTCCCTTCACCTCGCTTTGCGAGGTTCGGTAGAGGGGTTTTCATCCTCGTTTCACTCGATACAAATTAACGAACCCGGGTTCAATTCCTACCATTTATAAAAGCAAAAAAACCCTAGAAAACCTTAAAACAATCCACGAAAGCATCCTCAAAGTTTTCAATTCACAAAAGTCTCAATTTTTATCGCCATAGGACATCGGTCACCATAGAACCCTTTCGTTTGACATTTTAAAGTTGACTTTTAGAAAGTATCGGATAGCATTGAAATAGATACTATCCGATATGAATAATTTATTCCTTCGCATTCAAAAGAAAAAAAAACAGTTGGATCAACTTCGTCCAATTCCAACCGTTGTTTTGGAAAAACTAAAAAAACAATTAGCCCTTGAATGGACGTATAACTCAAATGCTATTGAAGGGAACACCCTTACTCTGCAAGAAACACGACTTGTTCTCGAAGAAGGCATGACTATAAAAGGAAAACCACTTCGAGAACATTTTGAAGCTAAAAACCATGAAAACGCCATTCAATACTTGGAAAAAATAATACAACAAAATTTTAAATGTACGGAATCTCATATTTTTGAAATCCATAAACTTGTTTTGGATGGTATTGAAGAAGAATTTGCTGGAAGATATAGAGATGGACAAGTTCGAATTATAGGAGCAAATTTCATCCCTCCCGCTGGACACAAAGTTCCCGATTTAATGACAGAGTTTGTAAAAAAAGTAACTATTCAACAAAAAAGAGGAAACTTCTTATCTCTCGCAACATTTGCGCACCATCGTTTTGTATGGATTCATCCGTTTTTTGATGGAAACGGACGTACTGCACGTTTATTCATGAATCTTCTTTTAATGAAAGAAGGTTATCCTCCGGCAATTATTTTAAAAAATGATCGGAAAAAATATTATGATGCTCTCAATCAGGCAAATAAGGAGAACTATGAGAAACTAACTCTTTTGATTGGACAAGCTATTGAGCGTTCTCTCGATATTTATATTTCTGCGTTTTCCACACATTCAAATGAAGAATATATTTCTCTTTCTCAAATTGCTCCCCATACACCCTATTCAGCAGAATATCTTGGCTTCTTAGCAAGAAAAGGATTCATTAATGCTTATAAACAAGGACGAAATTGGGTATCAAATTTACAGTCTGTACAAGAATATATAAATCGCAATTCCTCTTCACATTAGTGCCCTATCGCCCTTTCTCTTTTAGAGATTTCATAAAGGAATGATTAGCTCAATTTATAACAAGCAAATACACAAATAAGAAAAATAGTGACTTATATCGGTCACTATTGCACATTAGTGCACGAACTGGCAGGCGCGGTAGGAATCGAACCCACGACATCGGTTTTGGAGACCGAGGTTATACCATTTAACTACGCGCCTTTGTCGATAGGGATTGTAGGAAGCAAAGGGAAAAAATCAAGTCTGGGATGACAAAGGGAAAGGGATACTCTTTTTTGAAAAAATTGTCATAATGAAAATAGCTTAAACAATAAATTTATGTCTAAAAAAGATTTTTTTGAAATCGGAGCGACACAAAATTCAGCAAGAACAGATGATCACAAAGTGTTTATCGAAAAACTAGAGCGCAGTGGATATACGATTAAATCCCAAGACAAAAATGAAGAAAAAGGAGTCAATCATGAGCTTATTTCTCGTACATTGGAAACGGTAATGAGTCCACCAACAATATCGTTGCCATTTGTAAAATTGGAAGCAAAAGAAATTTTTGGACACTACAATTATGAAGAACAACTTTTTGAAGCACTCGATATTCCGAAATTTGAGTTTAGTGCCTATAAAAAAGGGGCTACACTTCATGATGTTAATGATCCATGGGACAAGTTTGATTTGGATTAAAACGGAACATTTTATGATTAGGCTCCGGATTCTTAGAATCCGGAGCCAACTTTCAATCAATTGTAAACTTCTTCTAGAATTCACCTCGTCGTAAAATTTTATTATCTATCAGATAATGTAAAAGAAAGAGTTGAAAAAATAAACGACAAATATAATTTTTTGGAATGGTTCGAAGATGGTGTTTTTTCCCATAAGATTGGTGTCAGAAAACCGAATCCAAAAATCTACAGATGTGCTCTGGATAAAGCTCAGATAAAACCAGAAGAAGCAGTTTTCGTTGACGATAAACAATCTGCTTTAGAGCCAGCAAAAAAGATGGGGATGGTTACGATTCTATTTAAGAACCCCGAACAATTACGACAAAAGCTTTCTGAAATACAGGTTTTGTAATCAATTGTGAAATAAATATAAAATCCCTCCGTTGCTCATTCCATAAATCTGTCGCAGTCTGCTGAGTGATGAATATCTTCCGTTGGCTCAAACGAAGAAAACGACAGCGCAGGCGCGAGCGGTGTCTGCCCATTCCTACTCAAACACCGCCCTACAATCAGTGTATAAAAAGACAGCGGAAGCGTTTTTTTCTATCGTTTCTTCTTGTTCTGTTCATCAGTAGTTTTTATACCCTGTACAGCGCGAAACAACGAATCGCAAATGAAGAGCTCGTGCACGTCTGGGTCGCAAATCAGGATGTACCCTCTCCTACTGCAATTGAACAGGCGCACTTACAAACCAATTACTTCCCGCGCAAGAATCTTCCCGAACTCTATTTTCACAGGAGTGAAGACGTAGTTGGCAAAGTCTTAATTCAAGATGTCGTAAAAAATGAGATACTGCTTCCTCATCACTTCACCGAAACTGTCGATACGAGTTCGGTAAGTACGAAGTTTCAGAAATCATTTGCGCTGACCATGGACGAGAACTGGTTCGAGGCGAAGTTCCCTGCCCTTTCTCCACACGACACGGTGGATGTTTTGACGACCAATCCAAAGGAAGGATTTCAGCAAACAATTCCCGTCGCAGCGAATATTTCCATCATTGAAATGCAGTATAACAAGAAAGGCGACAAGAAAACCCTCGTGGTAAACCTTACGCAAGACGAAGCCCGAACGATTCTCTTTGCTCGTGGTGCACGCCTTCCAATGCACATTATTGTGCATTCTTCCCTGACCCCAGATACCAATGAAAGTCGTTAAAAAATACGTTTTTTGTAGTCCCTCGTCAGGCGGATCAACACTGATTGCACTGAATATGTGCCTCACTCATCAACAATGGAAAGCGTCCAAGAAGATTGCATTCCTCCAGCTCTCTCACTTCCCCACTGTCCACACATTATGCGATGCCAAGCACAAGCAAACGATTCTGGATCTGAAGTATTTACTCGATGCAGGCGAACCGCCGGATACGTATCCCAAGGATACCTATCTCTCTCCACTCTGGAACGACTGGGAAGAATTGTCGGTGAACGATATGAAGAATATTCTCACGTTTCTCGAACAACATTACGACACGATTTATATAGATCTCAATGTTTCTGTGGGAGAAGAAATCATGCAGGAAATGTTGAATCAAGCGACTAAAATTGTGATTCCAACAAATATAAATCCGGCAAGTTTGACCGGCGTGGAATCTTTTTTCTCAAAATACGAATCCTTCCGTCCACGATGTTTATTAATCTTTGATCAGTGTCCGAGTGGTTCAGCATCTTTGGTAAAACAGAAGCTCGAAAAACGAGATATCCCACTCCTCGGAACACTTCCTGTTGTAAAAAAATATCTGTGGGCACAAATATTTGAAGCCCACCCGCTCGCATTTAACAAGAAGTCGAAGTGGAAAAAATCACTGTTCAAACTGCTCAAAAAACTCACCCTCTAATGCGAATCGAAAAAGAAAATGCATTGCAAAAAAAACTCTACCAACACGTGGTGCGTTGGATCGGAGAGACGCGCACGAAAAAACCCACAAAAAGTGAAATCGCCGAACAATGTCATCTGTGCTTGAAGAATGAAGATATTCACCTGCCGACTGAAACGACAGATAAACTTATCAAGCACATTCAGTTCTCCGTGCTCGGACTCGGGCCACTGGAAGTCTATTTGCAGGATGAATCGGTGACCGAGATCATGGTCAACGGCCCTGATACTATTTTTGTAGAACGATCTGGAAGGTTAGAAAAAACTGATCTGACTTTTTTTGACGAAGAACATTTGAGAAAAATCATTCAACAGATTGTTGGAAAAATTGGACGGCGAATCGATGAACGAACACCTTTGGTCGATGCCCGATTGCCCGATGGATCGCGTGTGAATGCGATTATTCCGCCATTAAGTTTGAAAGGATCGACCCTCACGATTCGGAAGTTTCCCGCACAAACCTGGGAAATAAAAGCGATGCTCAAATGCAAAACGTTGTCCAAACCCATGGCAGATTTTCTGTCGAAGGCTGTGAAGAATAAAAAGAATATCATCATTTCTGGAGGAACTGGATCGGGGAAAACCTCAACCCTGAACGCGCTGGCGAACCTTATCCCGAGTAACGAACGGATAATTACTATTGAGGACTCTGCCGAGATGAGAATTGATCATCCGCATATTATTTCTCTGGAATCGAGAAATACGAATATCGAAGGCACGGGAGAAATCACAATTCGTGCGTTACTCAAGAATGCCCTGCGAATGCGACCAGACAGAATAGTGGTCGGAGAAATCCGCGGAGGTGAAGCGATCGACATGCTTCAAGCGATGAATACAGGACACCAAGGGTCTTTGACGACTATTCATGCCAATGCGCCATTGGAAAGCCTCTATCGGCTTGAAACGATGGTTCTCATGGGTGATCTCGACCTGCCGATTAGTGCCATTCGTCCGCAGATTATCCAAGCCATAGATATCATCGTACAACAAAAACGATTGTCATCAGGAGCAAGAAAGATTGTTGCTATCGCCGAGATCAAAAAAGGGAAGTCCCTTTCCGAATATAAACTCACTGAACGATTCACAGCATGAAAGAATTTATTTCCCTCGCCTTCTCATGGTCGATGGGGAATGTGTGGATGTCTGTCAGTTTTGGGATCGTGGGAATACTGGTGGTCTATCTCGTTCTGACAAAAGTTTTTGCACATGCGATGTATTGGAATAGATGGAATAAGGATCTCTTTTCTTCGATTAGGCTCCGGAGCCGATCCTTTAGGCTCCGGAGCCGGAAGAGAACGGGCAAGCGGAAACTCATGATTCGTCAGATTCCTTTATTTCTCCAGACATTGAGCAATGCCCTCAAAGCTGGATATTCCCTTGAACAAGCCTTTCTTTTTATCGCTCAGGAAATTGATCCCCCTCTCCAATATCCCATACAAGGGCTGAATGAAAAACTCGAACTCCATGTTCCCACCCAAATCGCATTGCAAGATTTTGCTCGCACACTCCACCATCCTGACATCGATTTTTTTGTAGAAAGCACCATTATCCAACTTCGCACGGGAGGAAATTTGGTGGAACTGTTTCGCAAAGTGGCGGATTTGGTGGAAGAAAAACGAAAACTCGCACAGGATATTAAGTCCTTCACTTCACAAGGAAAAATGAGCGGAATTCTCATCGCGATTCTCTATCCCGTGTCATTAGCACTCTTCGCTCTGCTCGCTCCATCACACATTCACGCACTTTTCTACACCTCTGCAGGACAGTGTTTACTCGTCTTGTCACTCATTCTTGAACTGCTGGGCTTTGTCTGTATTTGGAAAATAATCCGCGTCAAAATATGATCTATATTCTGTGGGCGGTGACGGCGATTCTTTTTCTCTTCGTTCTTCAACAACGGATTGGAAACCCACAATGGCTCTTCCGTCGAATGTTTGAGTTTCTTCCGATGAAGCGTAAACAAAGCTCCGTGCTTAGAAAAATTGCGTGTGCTATTTCCTTCAAAAAACACAGTTGGTTTGTCCAACAATTATCGCCTGAATTAAATGTCCGCAAGCGTCTCCAGTACGCGGAAGACCCCATTTCTTACACCGAATATTTGAATGTCAAAGAAGGTATAATGAGACTCTTTTCACTCCTCCTTCTCCTGTTTCTTCTCTTTGGAAATCCAACCTGGGACCGGAGTTTCCTCTTCGCTTTTTACTTCGTCTTCTTCTTTTTTCTCCTCGATGTGGTGCTCCAAATCATGAAAGAAAAGCGAGAAAAAATATTCACCCGCCAAGTGCCCTACTTCATTGATCTCTTTATTCTGACCCTGCGAACAGGACTCAATATCGAGCAAACCCTCTGGTGTTTAGTCGAAAAAGACTCCCTTCTCACCCGCACCATTCGTCGTCGATTAGAGGGATTAAACCTTGGGAGATCACTGCAGGAAATCTTTCTGGATTTGGAATCCGATGTGGGCAATGAAGAGTTTGAACACTTCCTTCGGAGCGTCCGACAATCTCAAACCTTGGGGGTTTCCCTCGCCTACACGTTAGAGATTCAATCCCAATTAATACGAACAAAACGCAAACAACGCGCAGAGGAAATCAGTCGAACTGCCGCGGTAAAAATTAGTCTGCCTTTAGTGCTGTTTATCTTTCCTGCGCTGTTGATCATTTATATCGGACCAGGGATTTTGAACGTGTTGTAATTTTTTTCCTTTTGTCATCCCCGTGAAGACGGGGACCCAGTTCTCACCTTCTTTTTTTAAGAATATAATATCACATTAAGAAAATTTTTCTTCTAAAGAGAGACCTAGGTTCCTGCCTCCGCAGGAATGACCGATTACTTTTTAACTCTTAACTATAAACTGTTAACTTCTCCCTCCATTGCTTTCCGCACCCTATTCTGGCATCATCGCGCACGATGAAATCCTTCTTTTGGGTATGTATGGCGTTCCTGATTCCAGGACTCCTTTTGCGAATTCCAGTAGGAGGCGCAGGGATTTTGGCAACCGATATTATCCTGCCGATTTTTGCCTTTGTTTGGCTGTTTCATAAGTTCGTCATCAGTCGATTTTTTCCGAAGAACAGTTTCATTCTCCCTGGATTTATCTTTCTCGCGATTGCGTTCGTGAGTTTACTTATCGGAATGGTGGAGTTGTCACTGACGGAAAAGTTACTGTCAGGCGCTCACGTGATTCGATTTTTCTCACTCTTAATTTTTGGATGGAGTGCGACGGATTTGTTTAAAGACGATCAAGAAACATTTTTCAAACGCCTGTTTTGGATTGGCGCCATTGTCATTGGACTGGGCGTAGTGCAGTTTTATCTCATTCCCGATATTTCTCAGTGGTCCACCGAAGGTGGCTGGGATCCACACACAGGACGACTCTTGGGAACGTGGTTAGATCCAAATTTCATGGCTGGATTCTTGGGATTCTTCTTACCTCTCGTGATCGCCAAGTGGTACGACAATGAAGATAAAAAAAAGAAATTCTTTCTCGCTGTGTTAGCGTTGGTAACCTGTGGGGCACTCTTTCTCACGTTTTCTCGAAGTGGATATTTGGCGTCAGCCATTGGGCTTTTCGTGTTTTTTATCTTCAAAGATCCCAAAGTTATTTTGCTCGGAATTGTGCTCGTCGCCATTGGAATTGGAACGAATGAAAGAGCACAAAAACGAATTACAGAACTCACTGGAACAGTCGCCGCAATTGTTCTCAACGAAACAGACGAAGTCGATCCGACGGCCAGCTTGCGAATTGTCAGCTGGAGCAAAAGTCTGGAACTCTGGAAAAAATATCCAGTGCGGGGAATCGGATACAACACCTATCGATATCGAGCCGCAAAAGAAGGAATTGTAGATGAAAGTTATTTCTCTGCCGGAGGGTCTGATTCGAGCTTCCTCACTGTCCTCGTGACAACCGGAGTACTCGGACTTTTTGTCTTTCTCTGGATGTTTATGAAAATCGGTGTGGTAAATTTCCTTCGATTTTTACGAACTCGAAATCCACTCTTTCTCGGTTTTGTAGCCGGATGGTGTGCATTATTTGTCCATGGATTTTTTGTAAATTCACTTCTCTTTCCCTTTATTCTCATGCCACTTTTGGCGGTAGCGGGAGTACTCGAAACGATTAAAAAATGAAGAAACGACTGCTTTTGCTATTGGGTGGAATCCTTCTCATCGTCTTGATGGGATTGTCGATGAGTGAGAGTAATTTTACTCCGCTTCAAGCGAACCTGTTTGAGATTTCAGAAAGTATACAGGACGCCGGACTCGATTTGGACAAGTGGAATGAGGTATCCATTCAGACTGAAGAGCTCTCTTCATTTCCGTTTTCTCCGATTAAAAAAATCCTTCACAGAATGGAGAGCATCGTTGAGGAGGTCTATATTTTGCGCGAAGCACTCGTCACAACCTTTCACGAAAGCCCTCTGCACACCGATGATGTGTTGGCACTTTTTGAGCACGTGGAAACGATTGATATGCACATTAGGAAGATTGAAGGCAGTCTCCGATGGATTCCTTCGTTTCTCTTGAGCGAGGAACAGAATCAAAAAAATTCATCTGTAAAAGTGCAAATCAAGATGGTTCGAGCAATTCTCAAGGATGTGGAGAAATTCAAGCGAATCACAAAATCATTTGCGAGAAATGAAGACCGTTTGCTCGTTTTATTGCAGAATCAAAATGAACCACGTTCCTCTGGAGGATTCGTGGGAAGTTTTCTTGTCGTAGATTTTAATGAAAAACTCATCACGTGGGATTTCCAAGATATTTACGCACTCGATAGGAAAGTTCCAGGCGAAAAGCAACCACCGGCTCCTGAATTTTTTCATGATTTATCAAAAACAATTTCTCTTCGCGATGCGAACTTCTGGCCGGATTTTATAAAAACAAGTAATAAATACCGATCGTTTTTTAAATCCATTGATAAGCCCAAGCCAACCGCGATTGTGGCGATTAACATGAATATCATTGAAGAATTTTTGAAATTCACAGGACCCGTGAAACTGTCCAAGTGGGGCGTAAGTGTAAATGAATACAATGTAGATTTAGTACTTCAATTCCTCGTGGAATCAAAAATCACAGGTCGATTTAATGCCAAAGCTCCTATTCTAGAATTCGCAGAACAGTTGTTTCAACCAAGTAGTTTAGAAAAAATAGAGTTCGAAGAACTCCTTGCGTTTAATCTCAATGCCTTTATCGCTGGGAAAAATATTCTCGCCAATTCCACCAATATTTCTCTGCAGAAACTTTTTGAGAAATGGAGTATTGACGGTCGTGTACGAGAGAAACGAGAAGCCGACAACTTCCTCTATTTTGATTTCATTTCGGTGGGAGCCAACAAATCTGAGAAGTTTGTGTGGACGAAACTCTGGCATGACAGCGAAATTATGAAAGATGGAACGGTAAATAACTCTCTTGAAATTGTCCGCAATCATGCCATTCGTCCGGGAGAGATTTCTCAATTGTTGGAAGAGAACACGTGGAGTGAGAACATCCGCGGGCTCATGAATGACGAACTGTTATGGAAGTTAGGCGCCGGACAAAATCGAACAGTTCTCAGATTATACGTGCCCCGTGAAGCGAAGTTAATCGTGAGTAAAAATCCTTCTGGAGAAATAAATGAAACACTGTCAGATGATAGAAAATTTAAAATTTGGGAAATTCCAATGTTTGTAAATGCAGGGGAACGATTAAAAATTAAAATTGAATACAAAACCGAACTCCATCGTGGAAGTGCTAATTGGCGACCATACTTTCTTCAACTCGTCGGAACGCCAGGACGAGAGAAGACCACGTTCCTCGAAACAATTTCAACAGAAAAAGGCGGCAACTTTACTGCTGAGACGAAGAACCTCGGACACCCTGAACCGTTGGTCAATCAGGATTATCGAGCCGTGATTGAGTTTGAATAGTGCCTAAAAAGTCCTAAGTTTTCATCATAAGAAAAGACGGGAAGTCGTATCAACAAA
>CAZEON010000030.1:0-14709 GCA_964513975.1 uncultured Candidatus Peribacteria bacterium | reverse complement strand
TCTTTTTCTTATTCTTCTTCTACCAAGTGTTGCGTTTAACCCTAAAATGTAGGATACTTAAATTAATTCCTGTTTAGATGTTTCGAGGTTTTTTGTCAAGTTTGACTTTCCCCTTATTTTCAAGAGAATTAATCATGACAGTCTTGTTATTGTGAGGATCTCGCCAAGCGGGGGACGTGGCAATCTAAAAGCACCTGCAAAAAGATTGTCACGCTTTACTCTGTTCCGCTCGCAATGACAAAAAGAATTCCTCATTAATCATTCTAAAAATGTTACGAACACACACCAACGGCGAACTTCGATCTTCTCATATTGGAGAGGATGTGAATCTCTGCGGTTGGGTGAATAATCGTCGCGATCACGGAGGGATTATTTTTATCGACCTAAGAGACCGATACGGACTTACACAAGTGGTCTTTGATCCGAAGATCTCAGCAGAGGCTCACAAGCTCGCAGAATCTATCCGCAGCGAATGGGTGCTTTCTTGTAAAGGAAAAGTGCGAGATCGAGGTGAAGGACTGCATAACGATAACCTTAAAACGGGTGCGATTGAGATAGCTGTGGACGAACTCACAGTGCTGAACAAAGCAAAAACACCACCGTTTGAAATTGATAAAGAAATTAAAAACGAAGACCTTCGTTTGGAATACCGATACTTGGATCTCCGTCGAGAACAAATGCAGAAGAACCTGAAACTCAGACACGAGATGTGTCTTGTGATTCGGAATTACTTCGATGCTCATAAATTCTGGGATGTCGAAACACCAATCCTGGTGAAGGGAACGCCAGAAGGCTCGAGAGAATACCTCGTGCCATCACGACTACACCCTGGGAAGTTTTATGTACTCCCACAGTCTCCACAGCAGTTGAAACAACTCTTGATGTTGGGAGGAATAGATCGTTATTTCCAAATTGCGCGATGTTTCCGAGATGAGGATTTGCGAGGAGATCGGCAACCAGAGTTCACCCAGTTCGAACTGGAAATGAGTTTTGCTGATCAAGACGATGTGATGGATGTAGTCGAGGAATGCTTCGTGGAACTGAATGAAAAATGTGCACCAGACAAAGACTGGAAGAAGAATTTGGAAAAGGGAAAGTTCCCACGATTTACGTGGAAAGAATGTATGGAGCGATGGGGAAGTGACAAACCAGATGTTAGGTTTGGGCTTGAATTCGACTCTATCACTGAAGAATGTAAAGATTGCGGGTTCGGAGTCTTTGAAAAATCTGCCTATGTGACGACATTGAAACTCCCAAAAAAGACTGGAGAATTGTCACGAAAAGACATTGATGATTTGACCGACTTGGCGAAACAAAACGGAGCTCTTGGTTTGGCTTGGTACAGAGTGGGAGAGGAATCTGGACCGGTGGCGAAGAACGGAAAGCCCGCATTTTTATCAGCGCTTAAAAAGAAGACGAAAGCGGAAGACGGAGATTTGATTTTCTTCGGAGCTGGGGAAGACTTTGTTGCCGCAAGTGAACCACTGGGAGCGGTGCGTTTTGCACTGGGAGACAAATTTAATCTCAAAGATCCGAACGAGTTTGCGTACTTGTGGGTGTATGACTTTCCGCTTTTTGAAAAGAAAGACGATGGCTCAATGCAATCAGCGCATCATCCGTTCACCAGTCCTCATCACGATGATTTGCAGTACCTAGATTCTGCACCAATGAAAGTGCGTTCCTACGCGTACGATATCGTGCTCAACGGAGTGGAACTGGGAGGAGGATCAATCCGAATTCACGATCCTGTGTTGCAAAAGAAAATGTTCGACGTGCTTGGACTTACGGAAGAAGAAACCCAGATGAAGTTTGGGCATATCTTGAAAGCCTTTGAATACGGATGTCCGCCACATGGTGGATGTGCGATGGGGCTTGATCGAGTGGTGATGATGTTCGCTGACGAACCAAATATCCGGGAAGTTATGGCGTTCCCAAAGAATCAATCCGCTCAGGATCTCATGCTTGGAGCCCCGTCAATAATGCCTGAGAAGGAGGTTATGGAGCAGCATATTAAGGTTATGAATAATGACTAATGAGGAATGATTAATATTCCCTTGGAAGCGACTTTTCAGTATGCTTTTTTATTTATCATTTTTTCGGTGTTTGGTATTTTGGGGGAAACTTTGTTTTGTTATTGTTGGAAGATCGTTTATGGAGAGCGATTTTGGGATTATAAAATTGGGAAACTTTTTAAAGGGTATTCGAGCTGGTTCAACTTTATCCCTTGGGGAATTGGTGGGTATCTTTATATTTTTCTGTATGAATTTATTGTGCATTTTCAACACCCGAACTATGAATATGAATTCGGTCTTATGGGAGGAGTAATCCTTTTCATGCTTTTCCTACCGTTTATCATTGCTTTCTTTCGAAAGATGAAGCCGATAAAAAATGTTGCGAAAGCCACGACCATTCTTTTTCTCCCGCTTCTTTTTGTTTTCTTAATACATCCAGTGTTGGCGTTATTTCTTGTTGCCGGAAGTATTATTTTGAGCTTTCTAGAATATTTATATGGAAAAATACTGTACTGGCTATTTGGGAAAAAGTTTTGGGTATACAACATTCTTCCAAGAGACAATGGGCATATTTCACTTATAGCGCCCTTTGGATTTGCTGTAGCAGGGCTTTGGTTTCTGACGATTTATCAGATCTTTTTAGTGTTGGTGTAAAAACTCCTTCAAGAAATATCAGAGAAGGAAGTGATGGAGCAGAATATCAAAGTTGTTGAGGATTAAAGGAATCTTTTTAAAATTCATATCCCCACTTCAGTAAGAAAAGTGAATTGGCTTGAATTTGTAACGATTATTACGACTATTAAAAAGAAAAATTGTCAAAACTGTTTCAAACACTGATAATGCCAAGGATGTTGGAATTCCAAAATGTTTCCCTTTCGCTCCAGAAAAAAGAAGTTTTAAAAAACATAAACTTCACGGTTACACCAGGAGAGATGGTGGCGCTTCTTGGTGCATCAGGAACAGGGAAGACCTCTATTTTTAGACTCTTGCTTGGAGAACTGAAACCAACTCTTGGATCAATTCAGCTTGATGATTTTGCTTTAGAAAAACTCTCTTATTCCAATCTTCAAAAATATCGTCGACAGATAGGAGTTGTGTTTCAAGACTTTCAACTTTTGCCTCAAAAAACAGTGTTTGAAAACGTAGCCTTCGCTTTGGAAGTTTGTGGGGAAGAAGAAAAAATTGCTCGCAAAGTTCCAGAACTTCTCAAACTTGTCGATCTCTGGGAGAAGCGAGATCAGTTTCCAGATACATTGTCAGGAGGTGAGAAACAACGAACGGCGGTTGCTCGTGCACTCATCCACAATCCAAAAATTCTCATCGCTGATGAGGCGACAGGAAATCTTGATCCACAAAACTCGAAAGACATTGCGACCCTCTTTCACGTTCTCCATAGAGAAAGAAAAATTACGACACTCTTTGCAACACACGATCCAATATTAGTAGAAGCCTTGAAACCTCGTATTATTCGGCTAGAGGATGGGGAAATATTGTTCGATAAAAAAGGAGTAACATTAGCTGAAGCTTTTGCGGGAATGATTTAGAACGTGCTTTTAATCTTTTCCTCAAGCATTGTTTGGAGATCAGGAGGAAAAAGAAGGGCGACTCGTTCTAAGAAATTCTGAGCCAATTCGTTGTATGGCAGTTTCTCCATTTCTTCATTAAGGAGAAGAACCTGATCAATTCGAAGTTCGTTGTTTTGGATTCTTTGTAAGAATGAAATAGCGTATTTTTGTTTCAGTATTTCACCAAAATAAGGTTCTTTGTTTGTTCCCAAAGAAAAGAGTTTGTCGAGAAGGACGAATCGATCAAATGATTGAACGCCTGTGCGTTCAAGTCCAAAGCCAAGGCTGGATCGATTCTTTTCTACCAGTTCGAGCAACACCTCGACAGCTCGTGCTTCTTGAAGAAGGGCTAAATCATCCGTTTTTTCTGCTACTCGTTGTACCACTTCTGTGAGCGGAATTTCATCAACATATTTTCGTTTCACGATTTGTAAGTTTCGAGAAGCTTCTAACACCTGAACGATAGATTGAAAACTTTTTTTTGCGGATAAGAAGTCTTTATCTGCACTATTCCGTTTCCCCTTGAGTGCCTCTTCAACTCCCGTAAGAACCTTTGTTCTCGTGATAATCAATTTCGCTCGAATAGATTGAACCTGAGAAAGTGAGAGCTTTAGGTCATCAGGAATCTCATGATCCACAAGGGTAGTATCTGTTCGCATTCGAAGCTCTTCTCCGGCAAGGAGTTTCATTTCTCCATCTTTCCAATCAAAAATTGTCAGATGATTCTTTTCAGATAAATTAATCACGTGCGTTTCTCCACTTTCAGAAACCAATACACGAAACATCGATTCGGAAGGACTTGAAATAAGTCCTCGTTGTGTGGTAATTTTTCCATCGCTCGTACTCATTCCTTCGATCGTTCCTTTCTCAAGAAAGAGGGAATCGTTTTTTACAATTTTTAACTGTGTACTCGATTTTATCGTTGAAGTGAAGCTGTTTGGGAAAATGATTTCTGCTTCAGAATTGTTTCCTACACGTACAACATCGCCTTTCTTTAAAGAGAAAGCCTGATCAACAAGAATGATGTCATTTCCTCGCAGGACTTCTACGGGACCAAATTTTGGATGAATCTCTCCCGCAGAAAGAAAGTTTCCAGGGGCAATATTAAAAAGCACCAAGAAGGTGACTGCGGCAAAGGCGACGGTTGAGATCTTTGGAGAAAAGAAGCGGTGCCACATGGGAACAACAGAACCTTCGTGTTGTTGTAAAAACGCTTCGAGAGCACTCATGCGAATGCGCTCTTTTTGTTCAATCTCTTGCGGAACGCGAACATTCCGGAAGAGCTGTCTAATAATTTTTTCTAAATCCTCAAATCCCATACGTTATTGGTTTTTATACCAACTCGTAGAACGAAGATAAAGAAGGTTTGTTACAAGATTTTTTTCCCTTCACCACCAATTTTTGTAGCGGTGTAATCGATAATCACTCCCCAGAAAAATCCTTCAAGGGCAGCAAGCAAGAGAATATTCCCTTCAATAAAGGATCCCCAGCTCATATAGAGTGCCATTTCAGTGATTGAATCGTAGAGCAATATTGCGAGCATGAATTCAAGCCAGGCTCCTACAAATCCTCCTCGGAGAATTGGACGAAGCGTTGACCATCGGTACAAGATACAGTGTTTCCAGAATGGGCATTCGGTAATAAGTCCCATGAGTCCGATAACCGACCCAAAAGTAAGTCCCCAAAGAAGAACCCCCCATTGGAGGTATGGAGAAATATAATCTCCAGCATAAACGGGGGCTAAGAGGTAAGCAGTAATCCCAAGGACGAGTCCAAAGGTTTTTGCTACGAACATTCGGCGTGTTATTGTGTGTGTTTTTTTGTGAAAAAGACGCATGGTCTATAAAAATTAAGAAGTAGTGTTATTCAACGACAACATCGAAAATAGTAATACGTTCAATGGGCATGTCATTTGGTCCGGTTTTAACTGCCGCGATTCTGTCGATCGTTTCCATTCCTTCAATTACTTGTCCGAAGATAGAATGACGACCATCGAGAAATGGAGCATCTTGTTGAACAATGAAAAATTGAGAACCATTTGTATTCGGACCTCGGTTTGCCATGGAAACAACGCCTCTGACATGAGAAAGGTTTTGTGAAAATTCATCTTCCATGTCTTCTCCTACATACGAAGATCCACCCGTTCCATTTGCATTCTCGTAGTCTCCTCCTTGAATCATGAAGCCTTCGATAACACGGTGGAAAATAGTTCCGTCGTACTTATTGTCTTTTGCAAGCTCCACAAAGTTGCGAGTAATATTGGGAGCTTCTTCTGGTAAAAGTTTAATTTGAATATCTCCTAAATTTGTCTGCAACGTTACCGTTTCTGGCATTTGAATGAGGCTTGTTTGAAGATACGTTCCTGCTTTTGAGAAATACAAAAGAGCACCGAGAATAATGATACCGAGACCAATAAGAAGTTTCTTTTTCATGTTTTATAAAGGATAAGACATATTTCATTCTTCTGTTCTTTGGAGTGAAAGTCAAATTTTTTCAAGCAGGATTTTTTTTGCGTTTTCTGTCAGAGAGCCATACAATTCAAGATGCGTTTTTGTATCCCAAATAAGGGAAAAATTATGATTTTTACACTCCAAAAAAGACCCCCATCGTTTCGACGAAAGACAGCGGTTTTTATGGGTTTTGTTTTTTTGGCTTGTCTATGCGTTTTTCCGACTTTTGCAGTCGATAGTGATGGCGATGGATTATCAAGTGAAATCGATAATACAGATTCAATTATGCTTGCCACGCCGTACATAATTACTCCAAAACAAAGGCAGGCAGTTTTTGATCTCGATCTCAATGCAGTATTTTCTGGAAAGGGAGAAGCAGGGACGACGACACGTGTATTTGAGTTGAGTACACAACTGTGTACGGATGAAATTACTGGGAATGGGGTTTCAACGGGAAGCGTTAGCTATGGAAAAATAGATGCAGTAGAGCTTCTTGCAAGTAATATATCTGCACAATGGTTTTACGATACTCGTCTGGATTCTTCAGATGGATCTTGGCGATCAAATCGTGGAAGCGGAGTTACGTGGTTCTCTGAAACAAAAGATGACGGAGGGGATAGTATTTGTGATTACCGAACGGGTGACGATGACAACAAAGACGAAATTATTGATGAAAATGATGATCCTCGAGATGGAACTGATGATCGATGTGGAACTCCTGCGTTTCCCACACAAGTGCTTTTGATAGCAACAGCCGACACACTTTCTATTTTTGACGCAGAGAAACAAAGCTTTTGGAAAAGTTTTTCTGTGGAAGGGATAACCTCCTTCAGTGCAAAAAATGGAGTCATTTTTGCGGGAACACCAACTGGGTTGTATATTTATGATTTTGTAACAGATTCTTTTACAGAAATACTGACAACAGTTTCGATACCAGCAATCGCAGGAGATAGCGTGACCGATGTGTATTCAAAAACCATTAATACAAAAGATTATGTTGTTGTGGGAACAGCGACGGGAATGTCGGTTTACAATGCTACAGACGGAACCGTGGTTTCTAAAACGACAGCATCTGTTGATGGAACATCGATTACAGATGACAACAAACTTCTTTATGGAATCGATGAGGAGACTTTTATTTCAACAATTTCCGTGACGAGCCTAGGGGATGGGTGGACAGAAGAGGAAGATATTTCTACGAGTGTAAATTTTGACTTTGGATTGGTAAACGTTGTTTATGAAGATTTTGTAGGACACTCGAAAGGACTGACACAAATATCAAGAGGGTATTCACAGATTGAATCGGGAATGATGTATAAAGAAACATTTGGGAGCTTGTCGGGCATTGCTTCAAATGTATACGTACCCGGAACGGTGAGCGGAAGTCCAACCGTTGCGAGTAACGAAATAACACTCGATGGGACTGCTGATTTCATAACACTCGACGAGGTAGAACAATCAATAAAAACAGTGAGTTTCTGGATAGAGTCCACCACCACAACGGAAGATATTATTGATCTTGATGGAGGAACGCACACCATCAAGACAACATCAGGAACACTAAGTGCACCAGGATTCGACACTCCTTCAATTTACGTTGACGGAGAAACGAGCACAACAGTCGATACAAATTGGCGGCACATCGTCATTACAACAGATACAGCAATAGATTCGAGTAATGTGTTGATAGGAAAAATTACCAACTTTTTCGATGGAAAGATGAAAGATGTTCGACTCTATAATCGAGCCCTTTCAGCAACAGAGGTGGCGACTTTGTTTACAAATGAGGGAATATATTATAGGTCATATCGATATATCACGCCGACATATTCCACATTTGACTTACTGGGAACCGAAAAACTTTTCCTTTTCAATTCAGTCTCAGATTGGAGTATGGCAAGAAATGATCTCACGAACAATGAAAGCGTAGCTATCAGTGCTGCCAACACGGGAACGGAAATGCAAAAATTCACCTTTGATGGAAGTTCAAATTACTTAAGTTCGAGCGATACGGATTTCAACGTTACAGGAGATCAGTTAACGGTTGGAATGTGGATTAAACGACCCACAACAGGAGGAACGGGACCATATCAAAAACTTCTTTCACATGGGGAATCGATCGAAAGTAGAAGTTATTTTCTTTCTGCGGGAGACAATTTCTTTAATTATCCACTCTCCTATGATCCGTATTTCTTTGGAATTCAAACGGATCAAGGATTTCAGGCGGCCTCGGTTCAAACCATGCCTGTAGCCGACACGTGGGAATTTATCGTTGGAACATATGATGGAACGAATATTCGCGTATACAGAAATGGAGTACTGGAAGATGTTATTTCCCATACAGGGAATTTAGTGAGTGTGGCAGAGGATCTGCGCATTGGGTATGGATATGATGATGAATATTTCACAGGATCGGTAGCACTTCCGTTTGTAGCGGATGCTGTTTATACAAGTGATCAAGTCTTAAATTTTTACAATACGACAAATGGATGGTTTACCGAAAACGCAACAACAATGTTGCAAACATCTTCGGCAGAAGTGATTGATATTGTTCAGGATCGACTCAGAAATAAAGCACACATTCTTACGATTACAGGAATTACAGAATTAAATACCTCTACAGATACATCCTCTCTGGTATCAACACAGGAAGGACTTACGAGTATTGCACCAACCTATATCAGTGCATGGGAATGTAATGCAACCATGACAGAGGGGGCACATACTATTTTTGCGAGAACGTACATGGGAGCGAACGCTTCAACGATAACATCGAGTGATCGAACGTTTTATATTTATGAATCGGGAACAGAAGACATTGATGGGGACGGATTGAAAAATTTATATAAAGACTTAGAAGGAAATATATTAGGAGTGGATCAAGATAATGATGATAGCGTTCCAATTGATCAGCCTGTTATTACATCAATTCTCCGTGACGCAGAAGATGAATATACATACACACTTTCAGGAACAGGAGACCCTTTGTGGAAAGGGACAACCCCGAGTCGGGTAGCAATCTTTGTTCTCGGAGAAGATACGCCTCGTGGATTTGCAGAAGTAACAGAAGGTGTGGGAACATGGCAGACGGTATCACTTACCTTTGAAGAAGGATTTTATACGCTCTATACTCGGGCATATATCGGAGCCAATGCTTCAAATGTCGATTCAGAACAATCGTTCCTAGTGGTAGGAACCATTGTTGTAGGACCTCCAACGGTAAACATCCTTCCGGCCTTTACAGCAGCCAATGAAATTACAGCAACATGGGCAACAAATATGTTAAATGCACAATTTTATGCAGAAATTTCAACAGGAGAAAATTTTGAAACCATTGCTCAGAATTCGGGATGGATTCCTGAAACATCCTATACATTTCAAAATCTAACAGACGGGCAAACGTATTATATTCGTGTAAAACTACGGGATATAGATAGTACAGAGACAGCTTTTTCTGAAAGTGTTTCTACGATTGTCGATACGAGTGCCCCGACGGTTGGAACAGTGGGGAACGATGGAGATTATGTATCAGAAACAGGATTAATGTTTTCTTGGGGTGGCTTTTCAGACAACGGAGGATCGGGAATTGACCATTATGAAGTACAAATTGCCGAAGATTATGAATTTTCGACCATTGTCTATGAAAACAATCACTATCTTTTATCAAGTAAACAATATATTGGAACGCACAATAAACGATACTTTGCGAGAGTGAAGGCCGTAGATACCGTCGCACGAAAATCAGATTTTGTGTATAGCGCGGGAACATTTATTGATACGACAGCACCAGCAGATTTTACACTCTCCCAAAATCAAAACCCATCACCATCAGGAGATCAAATTATTATGTGGTCCGCTTCATCTGATGAGGAATCTGGCTTAAATATCTATGAAATTTATAGAGAAGATGCAGTGTATGCTGCCACTGGTTACATGATCCCAGAGCTATTTGTAGATTTTCGCTCTATTGGAACAACCACAGATACAGTCTTTGTCGACAGCACCACAGAAGACAATAAGTTTTATGTTTATAAAATTATCGCACAAAATAAATCCAGTCTTGAAACAGAAACGAGTACAATGCAATTTTCTGTGAATTCATCTGAAACATATCCTCCACCACTCGCGAATATGATTTCTTATGCTAATACAGACACAGTGACGATTGACTGGTTGCTGGCAACTGATGTAACAAATATTAATGCCTATGAAATATTCAGGGGTGGAACATTGATTCACACGACAGCTGATGGGGATACAACGATGTATTCCGATACAGAAGTAAAAACTGACGGAGAGACGTACACCTATCAAGTACGAGCACGAAATGCACTCGAAACACTTGGGGCTTATTCCAGTGCAATGTCAGTTCTCATTGATAAAACAGCGCCTGTTACGGCAAGTGTGATATCTGGAACAGCAAATGGAGCGGGTTGGTATGACGTTCCCGTAACGGTGATACTCAGCGGTACAGATAGCACATCAGGTGTGGCAGACATTTTCTACAATAAAAATACGGCTGGAATGACACCCTATGCAGCCCCGATTCCTTTTAGTACAAATGGAACCAACACACTGAGCTTTTATGCGACCGATGAAGCAGGAAAAGCAGAAACAACACAAGATATTAATATCAAAGTAGATACGTTGGCTCCAGCGGCTCAGTTTACTTCCGATCTCAATCTTACAACGAATAATGGATTTGTAACCAGTGATTCACATGAATTTACTTCATCAGGAACAGATGTTCATTCTGGAGTAGCATCGATTACAACCTATGCTCGTTTTGATCAAAATGGAGATGGTGCATTATCGGGAACAAATGATTTTGATTTCACTCAGATTTCTACGAAAGCAACATCACCAGACACGGGTACCTATTATTTCACCAGCAATGGAGCTGTTGATGGAATAGCCCGTGATGGACAGTATAGTTTCAAAGTGATAACAACAGACAACGCTGGAAATCAGATAGAAAGTACAATTCTAACAGTAAAAGTAGACCGAACGGTTCCTGTTACCGTGGATGATGCGCCGACGACCGTTCCTGCAAGTACACCATTCACGATTACTCTTACTCCAAGCGATGCCCCAGTGAGCTCTGGAATTTCCAATACCTACTATACGACAGACGGAACGACCCCGACAGTGCTTAGTGCTGAAGGAACATCAATTCTTTCAGATGATATCACTTTCATTGGAGACTACTTTACAGTGAAATATTTCTCAGTGGATAACCTTGGAAACGAGGAAAGTGTAAAGGTGGCGACGAATCAACCAGCAGATACGGATACTGACGGAATGCCAGATTGGTGGGAGGATCTTTATGGTTTGGACAAAAATAGCGATGCAGATGCGAGCACAGACGTTGATTCAGATGATAGAACGAATCTTCAGGAATATCAGAGTGACACGAATCCAACCAATGCGGATTCTGATGGAGACAGTATTGCCGATGGGGTGGAATATGATGATGGAACAGATGGAAATGATTCTGGAGATCACAGAACAATCCTTCTTTTCCCACAGACAACTACTCTCAAAACAACAAACTCTCCATTTACATTTATTGCAAAAGCTCCAGTAGGACAAAGTGTGGCCGTGAAAAATTCAATAGGAACAGTAATTGGAACAGGAAAAGCAGATGCATCTGGACGAGTATCTATTGAGTTGGATTTGGCTCTTGAAGTGAACCACGCTCTTTCGGCAGAATTTATCCATGGACAGGGACAATTAGTGGAGACTTCAAACATCATTATTCATGTATCAGCAATTGGTGAGAATCCTATCTTTGGAAATCTTATCAATAATCAGTTATTTATTCAGGGATTCATAGATCTTACAATGACGGGGAAATTAAATGCAAAAATAGAAGTTTTTGAAATTCAAAATGGAAACCTTAACCCCTTGGTACAGAATACGATGGACGGAAGTGGGGCAGCGACACTTACATTTCCAAATACATTTATCGAAACACAGATTCTTGCAATCGACCAAACGAATGCTCTTACGTCACAAATTATCGATGTAGAACGAGGAGTATATGTAAGTGGACAGGTGATGAATGAGGACAGCGTTCCAATTCATAGCATTATCGTGAAATTTATTGATGGAGAAGATGAATACATGACCACGACAGATTCAAATGGAGAATATCTCCTTAATATTCCAGGAATGAAAGAATATTTGGTTAAAATTTACAACAGAGCATACTTGAAAGACGAGCGAACAATTCAGTTAGAACGAGTAGATTTGAGAATCTCGCCGTTCCTTGTTCAAATTACAGATTCAACACAAATACAGGGAGAAGATGGAATAATAGATATTCCAGCGAGTGGAGAAACAGGAATTCATTGGATTGGAATGACACAAGGAGAATTACTAAAAGTAGCAGAAAAAGGATACGCATTTGCCCTCAAACAAGCGAAGGAGCTCAACAAGGGAATAAAGAGTAAAATCATTACCCAAAAAGATAAATTTGGACGAGAGGTTTTTGTCGGCTATAAAGCTGGACGACTCAGTACAGAAGAATTCAAAGTTCAGCCATCCGTGGCTCAACGAGTAACAGGGCTTCTGGGTGCGGAACGAAGGGAGCGAAAAGCGGGGGGAAATTATCTTTCTTCTGCGATAGAAAGGGAAATATGTCTTGACGAAGTGGCTACAACAGCTCAATTTAAAGATGTTTCTCCTCGACACTCCTACGCTTCTGATATTATGAAAATGCACTCATATGGGATAATGGGAGCGAATGACGAAAACGAATTCCGTGTAAATGACAAAACAACCTGGAGTCAGGTATTACAATTATTATTTGCAGCAAACTGTATCCAGTCTGAAAGTTATGAATCGCTACAAAATACAAATCTTCCGAGAATAGAGAACCTTCCACTTGAAAATAAAACAGAAAGCAAACTCTTTTACACAGCACTCAAGAGGGGGATTATTGATACAAAAATTAAGTATGAAAAAGCACCAACACGACAAGAAGTACTCTTGGCAATGACAGAAGTCTTTCCACTAGAAGTGAACCAGAAAGCAACAAATGTTTCCTATGTAGACGTTGTAAAAACAGACCCACTTGCACCGATCATTGTCGCAGTGAAGCAAGCAGGATGGTTTGATAATTTTCTATCAGGGCGGTTCTTTTATCACAACAAAGCCCTTACTCGTGGGGAGTTTTCTACATGGTTTGTCCAAGCCGTGGAATATAAAAAAGAAACACTGAAACCAGGGAATGCTTTTCAACGATTATTAAAGAAATTCAGAGGAGAGGACGATTCAAGGAACGCGAGACTCGGAACTCGTGAAATAAAACGATCAGATGTACAAACACATCTTCGGGCACGAAAGTATTATAAAGAAGAAAAGAAAGAGAGACTGTATCTTCCAACACGAAATTCATGGAATCCTGCTGATCCAAATACGGATCGTTCTCCGATGCAGATTCATAATCCTAACTCAAATATAAAGCGACTTCAAAAGCCGGGAACACTGAGAGAGAGTCGGTAGAAAATAATACCAAAGGTTAAGGAAACACTGATTTAGTCGAAAAGTTTAAAAGCTAAAAAGTCAAAAAGTCTCTCAGGAAATCTGCTAAAGACTTTTTTGTTGGATAAAAAAAAGAATAAAATTCCTGCACTATGACAAGTAATATGATGATAAAAATTTGACTGGTCTCAGTCGCTAGCTCAAGCTACGCCTTTTCAAGGCGAGGCTTTCAGTTGCTACACATATTTTCGTGGCAAAAATAAAAGTCGGAACTGGTCTCTGACCGGTTCCGCAACGTTTAAACTGATAATATGAAATGTCATGAACCGGGTGATCTGCTGACACACCCGCTCCGACATAAAAGAAGATAACAGACAAAATGATTCAAGCGTATTTAGAGCACCATGATCCGAAGAACGATAGTGATGAGAAATTTATCCTAGAGTGAAAGCAAGCAGGCTTTTAAGCCGTTACCCCCAAACCTTGGGAGAGGTTAGATGAGGAAAAGACTTTTTCAGTGTTTCCTTAAAGGTAAAATGTAAAAAAACTTTGAATCTACATTTTAAAATTAGAATTTGAGATTTATTTTAACCTTTAATATTTTGAATTTCACATTCCCGTTCTCATTCTTGTGCCCTTTTAATTCGTCGCAATGCCTCCTCTTTTCCAAGCACTTCAGCAATCTCAAACGGTCCTACGGAAACGGGGCGGTTGGAAAGTATGATTCGGAAAGGAGATAAAAACTGTCCATTCTTTACACCGAGTTCGGCAATTTTTTTGGTTGCGACTTCTCTTATTTTTTCACGATTAAATTCATTCTCACTCACTTCCTCTAGCATCGTCTGAATCGCTGGTAACACCTTCTGCACCATAGTCTGATCAATGTTCATTTTCTCACTGAGGAGAAGCTTAGTATCAATTCCAGGATCATCAAGAAGGTATTCAAGCTGTGTCGTTATGTCATGAAGATCTCGGCTTTTTTCACGAGCGACATCTAATATCTTTTCATCACAAGACGCGCCTGCGAATTTCTCAAAATGTTTCGCCAACGTTTCGATGCCAATGCTCCGAATCCAATGCGTATTAAACCATTTCATTTTATCAAAATTATATTGTGCGGCTCCGGGGTTTACATTGCTCAAATCAAACGCGTCCACCAGTTGGTCAAAAGAAAAGACTTCTTCTGTTGACTTG
>CAZEON010000029.1:0-14763 GCA_964513975.1 uncultured Candidatus Peribacteria bacterium | reverse complement strand
CCCTCACAGACTTCCTTATTCCAATTTGTACATGAAAAACTTAGGACTTTTTAGCCTCTCCTCTCTCATACAAAAGACCTCCACTTTCGCGAGGTCTTTTGCTTGTAGAGACGCGATTAATCGCGTCTCTACGGTATTGCAATTTTAATTTTACCCCTTTCGTTCCTCAATAATCTTTTCTGCCACACTCTTTGGTACTTTGTCGTAGTTCGCAAATTCCATAGTGTAACTGGCTCGTCCTTGCGTCACGGACCTGAGATCTGTTGCATATCCGAACATTGCCGCTAGCGGGATTTTTGCCTTCACGAATTTCGCAAGACCTCGATCTCCCGTTTCTTGAATCAGTCCACGTCGAGACGAAACATCTCCCATCACATCTCCCAAGTAATCTTCAGGAGAAACAATTTCGACGTTCATGATTGGTTCGAGGATTACGGGGTTTGCCTGGATAGCCCCTTCTTTAAATGCTTGAGTCGCAGCGATTTTAAATGCCAATTCAGAAGAATCGACATCATGGTACGATCCATCGTAGAGTTCAATTTCAACATCCACCACTGGGTATCCAGCCAAGATTCCACGAGTAACCGCTTCTTTGAACCCCTTTTCACATCCTGGGATGTATTCATTTGGAATAGAAGCCCCTTTAATTTTATTGATAAATTTGAAGCCGGATCCAACTTCTCCTGGGCGGAGTCGACATAAAACATGAGCGAATTGTCCACGCCCTCCCGATTGTTTCTTGTGTTGGTATTCTGCTTGTACTTCGTCTTGAATCGTTTCTCGGTACGCCACTTGTGGCGCCCCAATGTCCGCTTCAACACTAAACTCTCGTTTCATACGATCCACGATGATGTCGAGGTGAAGCTCTCCCATTCCAGAAATAATAGTTTGGTTGGTTTCTTCGTTTGTAGACACTCGGAATGTCGGATCTTCTTCTGATAATTTCTGAAGCGCAATCCCCATCTTTTCTTGATCGGCCTTTGTTTTTGGCTCAATAGAAATCGAAATCACTGGTTCTGGGAACTCAATGTTTTCAAGGATGATTTGGTTGTTCTCATCACAGAGAGTGTCTCCAGTTCGAGTTTTTTTCAAACCAACCACCGCTCCGATATGTCCAGCTCCAATTTCTTTCACTTCTTCTCGTGTGTTGGCATGCATCAAAAGGAGTCGCCCAATTCGTTCTTTCTGTCCGCTTGATACGTTGTACACGTAACTTCCCGCTTCCAATTTTCCAGAGTACACTCGTACGAAAGTCAGTCGTCCTACGAAAGGGTCAGTTGCAATCTTGAATGCCAACGCAGACAAAGGTTCGGTAGTATCAGCATGTCTTTCCGTTGGCTCGTCTGTTTTTGGGTCAATTCCGGGAATAGAAGGAATGTCGAGCGGGGATGGCAATAATGCCACAACCATATCGAGCATTGGTTGAACGCCTTTATTTTTCAAAGCGGTTCCGGTAAGTACGGGAATAAATTCATTTGCAATCACTGCTTTTCGCATGGCTCGGATAATTTCTTCAGAGGTAAGTTCTTTTCCGTCGAGATATCGTTCCATCAATTCTTCGTCAGTTGAAGCAACTGCTTCCAGCATTTTTTCTCGCCATTCTCGAGCCAAGTCGAGTTCTTCGTTTGGGATATCAACCACTTCAAACTCTTTTCCCATTTCATCTTTATAGATTGTTGCTTTCATTTCGATCAAATCGATAATTCCGCTAAACCCTTGTTCGATCCCAATAGGGATTTGAATTGGGAACGCTTGTTTTGTAAGTCGCTCAATAATTGAATCGTACGAACGCCAGAAAGATGCGCCTGTTCGGTCGAGCTTATTAATAAAACACACTCGCGGAACGCTGTATTTATCAGCTTGTCTCCAGACGGTTTCAGATTGTGGTTCTACTCCTGCCACTCCATCAAAGACAGTAACTGCACCATCAAGCACTCGCAAAGAACGTTCAACTTCAACTGTGAAGTCTACATGTCCCGGGGTGTCGATGATATTCACTTGGCAGTCTTTCCAGAAACAAGTTGTTGCTGCAGAGGTAATTGTAATTCCTCGTTCTTGCTCTTGCTCCATCCAGTCCATTGTCGCCTCTCCTTTGTGTACTTCTCCGAGTTTGTGAGATTTTCCAGTATAAAAGAGCACGCGTTCGGTAACGGTTGTTTTTCCTGCGTCGATATGCGCGATAATTCCGATGTTTCGGACTTTGTCTAGGGTGTACGTTTTGCCAGTCATGTAAGTAAGTTAAAAATCGCGCCTACTCTACGCACGAAGGGGAAAGTGTCAATTTTTAGGGTATAAAAATTTCCTGTCATCCCCGTCTCTGATTTCACGAGTACAGGCTCTGGAAGGAATCCAGTCCTTACCCCCCCCCTGTCATTCTGGCTTGTCCAGAATCGGACGAAGAAGAGACAGACTTTTAAGCGCTTAGCGCCCAACCAATGGTGGTTATTCGTTTCACTCTGCCAACAGTTGCTATCCTTTCAAGATTCTGGGCAAGCCAGAATGACCAAATAGGTTCAGACTTTTTTCGAGGGAGTGGATTTTCGTTTTTTCGGGTGCTTCTCCTCTGGGCACAAATCCCACATGAGATGGAACCACTTCCTGAAAGAGTCAGCGATGTCTTTGTTTACAATCACCGTGAAGCTGAAGTCTTCTCCGAATCCTCCAATTTTTGCATTCGAAAGAATGTTTACGCGATCACCAAAAATATCGATAGCGCCACCGGAAGAATATTCAGAAGGAAGGAATCGATGGTTTTTCCCGGTGTGGTCAAAAATCTCTGGACATTGTTCTTTTACTTCGTGATCGAAGAGGTGGTAGAACTTCATGCCTTTTGCTTTGAATTCTTTCTCAAACCGAGGGAAAAAGTGTTTCACGCGTTCATCAAGCCACATCCCCTTTGCGCCGATGAAATACGCGGTTTCCTCCGTCTGAAGCATGTCGTTCATATAATTTTTCCATCCCTCTGGTCCACGATACACAAAGACATCGTCCTTATGAGGGACGGCCTTATAAAGCTCTTGGAGAGATGGCATAACACGATCAAGCATATCTTCTCTCTCCTGAATAAACTCGCGGAACTTGTGAGGATCAACGGCTTGATAGTGGTTTTCTCTTTGATTGTAGATCTCAAAAACAACCCCTTTTTCAATGAGTCGATTAAGAGAATCGTATACATTCCGGCGGTGTACTTCTGATTTTTTGGCAACATCTCCAACAGATAACTCCCCCTCCGTAAGGAGGACTTCGTAGATAATAGCTTCATTTTTCGCGAACCCGAATTGCTCGAAAACCTTTTCGTACATTGTGATTTTGTTAATCGTGGTGGTATATATCACCACGTGGTGGCATTTGCCACTCGTTATTAATATATATATTTCTGTGCGTAATATCAAATATTTTTTCAAATGAATAACACACTTTTTTTTATGAGAATAATATTTTGGGTAATTACAGAAATTAGATTATTCTTAACTTGAAAATACTATGGAATCAATTGTAAATTTTTCAATCGGAGGTACCTATCTTGTCTTATTGGTATTTGGATTGTTTATGCTCGTGGCAACATATTTATTTGCTCGTTGGCATAAATTTAGTTCCATTGAAGGATTCCTTGTAGGAAGACGGCAAGTTAATTGGCTTCTTGGAGGATCTAGTATTGCCGCTTCGTGGATTTGGGCTCCGGCTCTTTTTATTTCGACTCTTTTTGCTTATCAAAATGGGCTCGTAGGTTTGTTTTGGTTTGTTGCCCCCAACATTTTAGCGCTTGGGCTTTTTGCAGTCCTTGCGCCGATTATTCGAAAAAAAATGCCTTATGGCTACACACTTCCACAATGGATTAAATACAAATTAAAAGATAATCGAGTTCATAAAATATATCTTTTCCCGTTTTTCTTTTATCAATTAATGGCGGTTGCAGTACAGCTCTATGCAGGAGGAAACTTGCTTGCACTTATGCTAGGGATTCCCGTTTATCAAGCAGTAGCTGTATTGACAATTGCAATATTAGCCGCTATCCCATTAATTTATTCTCTTTTGTCTGGATTAGAAGCTTCGGTTATTACTGATTTTATTCAATTAATTATTCTTCTTCTTGCCATAGGTATTATCATTCCTTGGATTTTTTCTATTGTCGGAGGGGGCGTTGTTTTGAGTGGATTAGGGGGAATGGCGGGGAATACTTTAAATGTATTTGATCCCAAACTGGCATTTTCTTTAGGAATTGTAACCGCCATTGGTCTTATTTCAGGAGCTGTTTCTGATCAACAATACTGGCAAAGGGGATTTGCTATCAAAAAAGGACATCTAAAAAAAGCCTTTATTTTTGGAGCCCTTGTTTTTGGGGTTGTTCCCGTTGCCTTGGGAACACTTGGGTTTATTGGGGCGAGCCCAGAGATGATGATGTCTATTCCCGAAGGAATAGATACTTCTATGGTTGGTGTATTAGTGGTAGGGAAATTGTTGCCAACGTGGGCAACCGTATTATTTATTGTCATGCTTATAAGTGCGCTCAGTTCAACGATTGATTCTGGCTTGAATGCTGCCGCGAGTTTATATTCGACGGATGTGATGAAATATACAAAAAAGGATCATGAGATAATGTTGCGATTTGAAAAAGGAGAAAAATTATCAGATAAAGAGAAACTTTATAAGTATATATTAGACGCAAGAAGAATGTCAGGAGCACGAACCGCAATGGTGGCTTTAACAATCCTAGGGTTTCTTGTTGCTATGGCCGTTATTTACATTCCTCGGTTTGAATTGTTTCATCTCTGGTGGGTTTTTAATACCATTGCCGCTTGTGTGGTAGTTCCGACCATTCTAAGTCTTTATTGGGACAGACTGAATCCGAAAGGAGTTTTTTGGGGAGTCTTAGTTGCGTTCTTTCTTGGATTACCAGTTTTTATTTATGCGAATTTTATTCAAAATAATGTGATGACGGTTGTGAGTGCTTTAGGAATTATTGCGATAACCCTTCTTTTTTGTTTACTCATCCCTCAAAAAAATTCAGCATAATTTTCAATCACAAAATATTGGATTTCTAAAATAGTTTGTTGCGAGAGAGTGGATTTTTTGTTTTTTAGCAAAGGGGGGTCATTGTAAGAATTTCTCAATATTATATACTTATGCTTGTTAGCAAGAATAAGTCTTTATTTGTCATTGCCAATATTCATAAAAAAAATATGTACGGTTTCGGGTCAGGCGTTTGAAGTTACCGATCAGGACATCAAAGTCTACGAGCGACTTGGGCTTCCTATGCCCACACTCTGTCCAGACGAACGTAATCGACGACGGATGTGTTGGCGGAATGATCGTGTGTTTTACAAACGAAAATGCGACCTCACGGGACAGCCAATTGTTTCTATTTATCCAGAAGGGGCGCCCTTTCCCGTATACGAACACAAGGTATGGCGGGGTGACAAGTGGGATGCTTTTGATTACGGACAAGAGTTTGATTTCGAGAGACCATTTTTTGAGCAGTTTCAGGAACTCATGAACAAAGTTCCCCGACGAAATATGGATACTGTGAATTGTGAAAATTCAGATTACTGTAATTACTGTGGCGACGACAAGAATTGCTATCTCGACATTGCCGGAGAAGGAAACGAAGATTGTTACTACAACCTGTTTACCAAGTACTCAAAAAACTGTGCGGACAACACCTTTGTCTACAATTCTGAGCTCGTCTACGAATCGATTAATTGTTACAACGCTTTTGATGTGCGGGGATCTATGTACCTAGAGAACTGCAACGGAAGTGACTTTTGTTATGATTGTAAGGGGTGTGCGGATTGTATTTTTTGCTGGAATTTGCGGCGAAAAACGAACTGTATTTTTAACGAACAACTCACGAAAGAAGAATTTCAAAAACAAAAAGCAGAACTTCGTATGGATTCTCACAAACATTATGAAATGTACCGGGATAAATTTTTGGAAATGTTTAAAAATGACGCGCTCCATAAAAATATGATGATTCTCAATTCAGAGAACTCAGACGGAAACAATATTAATCACTGTAAGAACACGCACTTTGCCTTCAATGTCAGCCATTGTGAGGACTCCTCATTTCTCTACGACGTGCTAGAGGCCACTGATTGCCGAGACCTTAATTACTCGCTCTATAAGCCAGAGGCAAGCGTTGAGCTGATTAGTACGCTGAACATGAAGTTTTGTTTGTGCTCTATGGCGACCCACTTCTCGCACGAACTGGCGTACTGCGATCTCTGTGAAAATTCACACGATATGTTTGGATGTATTGGGATTAATCAGGGGAAGTACTGTATTTTAAATAAGCAATACACAGAAGAAGAATACAAGGCGCTTCGTGAAAAAATCGTGGAACACATGAAGAAAACAGGGGAATGGGGGGAATTTTTCCCAAGCTCCATCTCTCCGCACGCGTACAACGAAACCGTGGCGCATGAATACTTCCCGCTTACAAAAGAAGAAGTTTTGGCGCGTGGATGGCGATGGCAAGAACCCGATAAGAAGGAATTCAAGAAACAAACCTACACACTCCCTGACGAACTCGGAGAAGTTGAGGAATCGGTTTGTGACGAAGTTCTGCTGTGCGAAGAAACGGGTAAAAATTACAAAATCATTCCTCAGGAGCTGGCGTTCTACAAAAAAATGAATGTCGCGATTCCGCACATAAGCCCAGATGCCAGACATCTCCGACGGATGAAATTTCGTCCGCCGAGACATCTCTTTGAACGTACGTGTGGAAAATGTGGGATAAAGATGCAAACCGTTTTTGCTCCTGAGCGAAAAGAAAAAGTTTGGTGTGAGAAATGTTTTGTGGATGAGGTGAATTAATCATCTTGCGCAACCTCCAGAGCAACAAAAAAATTGACTTTTGTTAAATATTTTGCAATAAATCACATAAATTATTCATGCAGACTATGAATACAGAACTTTATAAAATAGGCGAAGAAATTAAGACCATTGATCAGTCGAGAGGACTCACCGAGCAAGACCTTTTGAAATTTAAAAAAGAGATCAATAAGCATATTAACTTCTTCCCAGTAAACAAGAATGGAGAGTTTCTGGAAGTGGAAACAGATCCCCCTGTCCCCGAAGGTAAAGTGGCTATCCCCAAGCCACATTTTTTTGAAAGAAAGGGTCCCTTTGACAAGTTTTAAATAGAACTTCTTGCGCGAAGCAGAAACCTGGTGTACGTTCGCCTTGAAATGAACTCCCAGTACGACCTGTTCGCGCATGACTTCTCTCAAACCCGTAAAAATGCGTGGCCAGAATTTGAAGTGTTGCTCAAAGAAACAAAGAAGGGAGATAGAGTCCTTGATCTTGGGTGTGGGAATGGGCGATTGCGCCAATCCCTCCCCGTTGAGATCATTCGTGATGGGGATTACTTTGGACTTGATGTATCGGAAAAATTACTCGAAGTGGCTCGAAAAACCTTCCCCCGCGACCACTTTTTTCATAAAGATTTCACAACGCCCCTTCCTTTTGGGGATGACAACTTTGATATCGTGACAGGCGTGGCAAGTTTTCACCATATCTTATCTGAGCCCGAACAAAAGAAGTTTTTGCAAGAGTGTTGCAGAGTGCTAAAACCAGGCGGGACACTCTTTTTGACGACCTGGAAATTGCCAAGAAAGCACTTCTGGTCCAATTTTTGGGCGGGGAATGGAAAAAACTGGACGATTCCGTTTGGTGTGGAAAAACATCCGAGAACCTATCGGAATGTAACCGACAAAGATTTGAAAAAACTCTTGCACAGAGCCGGGTTAAGCGTTACCTTCTGCCAGCTTCTTCGCGATAGAAACTATGTTATCGTGGGAAAGAAACACAATGGAAAATTATTTTGACGCCGCCGCAACAACGCCCCTCGATCCGCGAGTTATCGCTGTCATGGAGAAGCACATGGTAAAGTTTGGGAACAATAATTCCAGACATGTGCGTGGATTTGAGGCGCAAAAAGTAATCGATGAGTCTCTCAGCACCATTGCGGACTTATTGGGCGTTACAGTGGCACAGTTGGCGGTTACCTATTCCGGCACTGACAGCAATCGTCGCTTTCTCTGGGCGTGTTCAAAGCGTTTTGGATGGGAGAATATTGCCTGTTCTCGTGTGGAACACTCTTCGACTCTTGATGAAGTTCCTGAAAAGAACCACTTTTGCCCACGAGGGGCGTGTGTGGAATTTGTTTCCAATCCCCCAAAAGTGCTCGCACAAATGAAGGCGAATGCGGAAACAGGAGAACTTTTTGATTCCAAAATACTGCGAGAAAAATTTCCAGAGGCAATAATCTTGGAAGACTGGGCACAGGCGATTGGAAAAGGACTAAAATTCGACATCGACCACGTGGACGCGGTGAGTTTCGCTCCGCAAAAAATCTACGGACCAAAGATGGTCGGACTTCTGTATTTAAAGAATCCTGAAGATTTCCCAGAGCTTTCCAAAGATCGTCACACGAAAAATTGCTGGCTGATTGCCGGGATGGCGGAAGCGTTTCGCATTGCGTTTGAAGAGGAAAAAGAAACCGTTGCCAAGTTGCAAAAATGGACAGAGCAGATCGAAACCTGCGTGAAGAACATCCCTGATTCTAAGATTCACAGTAGCGATTTTGATCGTATTCCTGGAACAATCTCTGTGGCATTCAAAGGACTGCGGGGAGCGGAACTCATGTCGGTGTTATCCGAGAAAGAAGGGATTTGCGTATCGACGGGATCAGCGTGTACGAGCGATATTCTCACGCCAACAAAAACCATTGCGTACCTCGAACAAGATCCAGAATGGCAGTATCCGATTCGCATTAGTCTTCATAAATTCCTGACGGATAAAGCGGTAGAGAACTTTTGCGAAATATTAAAACACTATGTATTAGAATTTCGGGGATGAAATGAAAAAAACATGAAAAAGAGAACTTGCATTTTTTTTGTATTCCCCCAGAATCGAGGCAGATGAACAGAACAATAACAAAGACTGGTACATTTCGAAAAAAACGAGGGAGCACACTCGTGAGTACTGTTGAAAAAAAATATGGAGTTGATTTTGGTGTTCGTTCTGACATGAAATTAAGTACATTGCTCACAAAACAGGGATATCCATCCTTGGGGAAAATGTTAGAAGGAAAATGAGTGATTTTGAAAACAGGTTTTCTTTTATAAAGGATGCCATTTTGAGACAAAATTTGACGCAGATTTTTGAACATGTGGCGGAATTAGCACTTGTTGTGAATCACGAACAAGTGCAAAAAAAAGAGCTTTTTAGAAAAACAATTCTTCTTCAGACAGCTTCAATTATAGAGGCGTTACTTTTCTATTTGATTAAAGAGAAAGGTCTTTGGGCGGAATTTGGAGAAAAATGGATATACAAAGATCCCAAAAAGATTTGTTCACAAGAAGATGAAGAAATAGTTTGGTGTCGCAGAAAAAAAGTTTCCCTCACAAAAAGAACTGATTTTGGGGAAATGATAAAGATTTGTCGGAGAGCAGGGTTTTTTGCAGAATCTGAATTTAAAAAAATAGACAGGGTTCGAGAGCTAAGGAATAAAATACATTTACAAACCTTAACAGCGGTAGATAGAGGAGTTTCTTTGGCACAATTAGAGCAAGTTTTTATGGCGGCAAGGATGACAACGAACAATATTCAGAAATTTTTAACACGAAAATCATCTCTTGGATCGTAAATGGGGTTCGTGCCGTGGGAATTGATCGGGGGGGAGAATGACGGGAGGGGGGTTGAAAATTGTGGTATTATTCTGCCGATGAAAAAATGTACTCTCTGCAAAGACGAATTTAAGATTTTTGACAGCGATAAGGATTTTTATAAAAAGATGGACGTTCCTGAGCCCCAGCATTGCCCGTCATGCAGGATGGCGCATTTAATGGCGTGGAGAAATGAACGAAAACTTTACCATCGGAAGTGTGACGTAACGGGAAAGAAGATTGTGTCTATGTTTTCCAAAGAAAGTCCTGCAAAAGTGTGTGAGAAAAATCACTGGTTTTCTCCGGAATTTGATCCCTTGGAATACGGGTGTGATTTTGATTTTACGAAAAGTTTTTTTGAAAACTTTCGCGATCTGCTCTACTCCATACCTCTTCCTTCCCTGCGGGTAGAGCACTCAGAGAACTGCGAATACAACTCGGACATGAGTGACAGCAAGAACTGCTATCTCTGCTCTCGGACGCACAAATCTTCGGATATGTTGTACACGTACAGAGGAAACAAGTCGTCGGCCTGTGTGGATTGCCTACAGGTGGTGGAGAATTGTGAATTTTTGTACGAATGTGTGGAATGCGTGACGTGTTACGATTCACAGTTCTTGGAATACTGCGAACGGTGCTCACAGTCAGCGTTTCTGAGCAACTGTCGTGGATGTACAAACTGTATGTTGAGTACGAATTTGGATAAAAAAGAATTTTATTTTCTCAACAAACAACTGTCTCGGGAGGAATATAAAGAAAAACTGAAGGCATTTGATCTTGGTGATCGAACGACAAGGAAGCAGGCGATTGATGCTTTTGAAAAATTAAAAAAAGAAAACCCCAGCACGAAGTCAGATATTATTAAGTCAGAAGATTGTACGGGGAAGGGAATTGTGAATTCAAAAAACTGCCACGAGTGCTACGAGGTTCGCGAAGCGGTAGACTGTCGATACCTGTTTAACATCATGAAATATTCGGACGGAATGGATTGTTATTCCGGAGGACGGGACAGTGAGTTGATTTATAATGCCACCTCGACTTCGGCGAGTTATAATTCCAAATTCTGTGTACGGGTAACCTATTCGCGAGACGTCGATTATTCGATGTTTAGTCGATCCTGTGAAAATTTGCTCGGATGTATCGGGGTTCAGAACAAAAAATTCTGCATCTTTAACAAACAGTATTCGCAGGAGGAGTACGAAGTCCTGAAAGAAAAAATTCTCGATCACATGAAAAAGTCAGGCGAATGGGGTGAATTCTTCCCTATCGAGATGTCGCTGTTTGCCTATAACGAAACGATTGCGCAGGAGTATTTCCCGATTACAAAAGAGTTTGCTCAAAAATTTGGATGGCGATGGATGGAGGAAGATCCAAAAGAATTTAAGAAACAAGAATTTGTCGTTCCCCAGAAAGTTTCAGAGGTGGACGAATCAATTCTCAAGGAAATTCTCGCCTGTGAGAAGTGCGGAAGAAACTACAAGGTAACCGATTACGAACTTTCTTTTTACCAGAAACACGCAATTCCAGTGCCAGGGCAGTGTCCTGAGTGTCGACATGCTCGACGGTTTGCTTTGAAAAAAACTCTCCCCTATCACACATGAAAATCATCTCTTGGAACGTAAATGGAATCAGAGCAGTGGAGCGCAAGGGCGACCTGGAGGCGTTTTTGAAAAACCATAATCCCGATGTGTTTCTCATCCAAGAAACGAAATGCAAAGAAGAACAGGTGCAACCATTGATTGAAAAATACGCAGACTACCAGCAGTTTTATCACTCAGCAGAGAAGCCGGGATATGCGGGGACGGCGATTTGGGTGAGGAAAAGATTACAAGATGACAAGATTACGAGATCACAAGTGACGACAGGGATGCCGGGATTTGAAGATACGGAAGGGCGCATTGTTTGTATCGACCTTGGGAATCTTGCAATACTCGGAGTGTATTTCCCGAATGGGGGAAAGTCAGAGGAAGCATGGGATGGAAAATTGGTGTTTTACGATAAATTCTTAACCTATGTGAACGCTCTTCGCAAAGAAGGCAGGCAGGTTATCTTCACTGGAGACGTGAATTGTGCGCACGAGGAAATTGATCTAGCGCGTCCCAAAGATAATGAGGGCAAGATTGGGTTTCACCCACAGGAACGAGCGTGTCTGAGTAAATGGATTGCAGATGGATGGATTGATGTGTGGAGGGAATTCAACCCCGGGGTTGGAAATGTGTACTCGTGGTGGCATGTGATTACGAGAGCACGATTGCGAAATGTCGGATGGAGGATTGATTATTTCTTTGTTGATGAGGCGTTGCTTGGGAAAGTAAAAAATATTGAATATTATACCGAGCAAATGGGGAGCGATCATTGTCCGGTGGTGTTGGAAATAGATAAGTAGTATCCCGTCATTTCCTTGAAGGAGGGAATCTAGAACTTCTATTCTATGACATGAGCACTAACAAAAGTTAGCACAGTTTTTTCACTTTGAAAGTTCTGGGTCCCCGTCTACACGGGGATGACAATAGAGTTTTTTAAGATGCTACACATTAAACTTAAAGTGCATCACGTCGCCATCTTTGACGATGTAATCACGTCCTTCCATTCTTAGTTTTCCGGCTTCTTTGGCACCTGCTTCTCCGTTATTCGCAATGAAATCCTTGTATGCAATTGTATCAGCTTTAATAAATCCTTTTTCAAAGTCGGTATGAATCTCTCCAGCGGCTTGAGGAGCGGTTGAGCCTTGTTTGATCGTCCATGCACGCACTTCTTGCGGACCAGCAGTGAAGTAGCTTTGCAGTCCCAAAAGATCGAAACTGGTTTGTACCAAGTTTTCCAATCCTGATTTAGTGGCTCCAATTTCTGATAAAAATTCTCGTGCTTCTTCATCAGAAAGATCGATGAGTTCGGCCTCGATCTTCGCACAGACGGGAATAATCGGAATAGCCGGATCGGCGTTAATCTTGGCTCGAAATTTCTTTTCATCAAACTCTGCAAATTGTCCCTCGGCTACGTTGGCAACAATAAGGAATGGCTTCATGGTAAGCAGACAAAACCGTTTGACGGCTAGTTGCTCTTCTTCGGAAAAATCAAGCGAGCTTGCAAGCCTCTCGTCTTCAAGAGCAACTTTTACTTGTTCAAGAATACAAAGATCGATTTTCGCTTCTTTGTCTCCGCTTCGTGCTTTTTTACTGACGTTGTCGAGTTGCTTGTCGACACTTTGTAAATCGGCAAGAACCAATTCCGTCAGAATTACTTCCCAATCACTCGATGGATCAACGACCCCGTCAACATGGTGCACATCGTCATCCTGAAACGCTCTCAGCACGTGGCAGATCGCGTTACATTCACGGATGTGTGAGAGGAACTGATTCCCGAGACCTTCGCCCTTTGAGGCACCTTTTACGAGTCCAGCGATATCTACAAATTCTACCGCTGACCGGATTGTCTTCAGAGGTTCTACAATCTTTGTAATTTTTTCGATACGTTCGTCAGGAACTTCGACGATTCCTATGTTTGGATCGATAGTGCAGAAAGGGAAATTCTCAGCAGCTGCATTGTTGGCTTTCGTAAGCGCATTAAACAGTGTAGATTTTCCAACGTTTGGGAGGCCGACAATTCCAATCTTTAAATTCATGTGAAGACAGTTTAAAAGTTTAAGAGCCTAAAAGCTAAAAAGCTATTGAAGACGTTGCATAAATGTGTGGAGCATTTTATACATTTCCTCTATTTGTGTGGCGGGTTCTTCAGATTTTCCAAATCCAAGTTCTTTTGCTAAGACTTGTTGGGTGTCTAATTCAGCTAAGGATCCGCGCGCAATATATAAGAAGCGAAGAAACTCTTTATCGGTTTCTCGTCCATTTCCTTCGGCAATATTAGAAGGGATTGATACGGCAGATCGTCTCATTTGCGAAACAAGTCCAAACTTTTCAGACTCAGGAAAATTTGCAGTCAGGACATAGCAATTTTTTACAATTTCAATACCTTTTTGCCAGATTTTTAGATCACGAAATTTCATCATTTGCACTGTACTTACAAAGGGCATCTTTTCAACTCTTCCTCTTTTAAGCTTTTATACTTTTCAACTTTTCAACTTTTTCGCTACCCAACTTTCTTGACCAAAATATGTGTTCGGAATACAAAGGAAGGGAACTGGAGTGTACGTGTTCTTTCTGAATCTTTTTCTCCTAATCATAGATAACTGGGACCTAAATTGTTGATTCCGTGGAATTAATGCGAAGGAACCCACCTCGAAAATTCGAGGAAAAATCGACTTAGGAAAGCACGGCATGCTGGTGAAGTAAAGCTCCTGTACGGGGGCTTTTTAGGTTAACGATTTTTCTTAAAAAACAAATCTAGGAGAGTGTCGGGGTATCTGGTGAAGTGAGCTCTCTCTGTGAGGTTTTTTGGTCGGCTCCGGAGCCATGAGTAATAAAAAAACATCCCTCATTCCCCTGTAGAGGGGAACCCAGTCAATTAAGGAGTTCTATTGAAAGAGGGAAAAGGAATTTTTCATAGACTGGGTTCCCGCCTCCGCGGGAATGAGGGGTCATTTTTTGGAATTTGAAATATTTTTAAGTTCGAACTCGGATATCTCTTTGCACGTCGCCTCAGAGGAGTCCCCTCGAAAACCCAAAAGACGAACAACCAATTCTACGATGAAAAATACAACGCAGGCAACACTTAAAAAACCCTGATAAACTTATTTATCAGGGTTTCCCTCTATCGAAAATCGACAGATTGTGAGATCAATGTTCGCAACGATTACCCCCTCTCATGGAGATGATCCTTCTCGGGAGGGGATTGATTCATAATAACGACCAGGATTGTTCCTGCTGCAAGTAATCCAAGTCCAATGAGAAGACATGTTGGATTTTCGATTGCCTTCATTACGGAAACGTCTTTCGCTATGGCATTCAGGGAGCTGACCGTAAGGTCAAGCCCTCCAATAAAACATGTAAAAAGAAGCAATACAATGATTATTCCGATAACGATAGGAACACCCCATTTAGAAATCAAAGAGAAAGTGCGTACTGAATTTTTCATAATTTATAGTTAATTAATCCACAATAAACCACCGGCTAAGCCGGTGGGAATATTGAAGGTTATA
>CAZEON010000028.1:0-14795 GCA_964513975.1 uncultured Candidatus Peribacteria bacterium | reverse complement strand
GACACTTGTAGTTTAATTCCTACAGGTGTTGCGTTTAAAAAATAAATTTTCATTTGAAAGTTCGTTTTAAGCGAAGAGTGTTTTGATTTTTGGAGAATCTTTTTTCTCCCAGAGGTCAACTTCTCTTCGTTGATCTCATTTATTCAGAATTTAATATACACTAAAACCAAGAAGGAGTTATTATGAAAATTAAAAAAGTTTTAAAAATTATTGGAGGTACGCTTCTATTCTTATTATTTGTTGTGTCGTGTTTTTTTATGATGGCATTTGTAATGCCAAACACAAAAGATACGCTTGGCGGAGGCATGGGAATAGACCTAGAAGGTCTAACTGGAGATTTTGCCAGATGGCAAGTGATTTCATTTTTCTGCTTATTGTTTGCGATAATAACAATGGTATTATCAAAAATGAGCAGGATAGAGAGACTTTACAAAGAAACGAAGCAAGAGGAAAAAGTACGTTACAAAACAAACAAAAGATTGAATAAAAGATTCAATAGCAGTTTTTGGATTTTTATAATTTCATTTATTGCGTTGTTTGTTATTTCCCTTTTGGATTTTCTCTTGTGTGCCCAGGATTGGATACACCTTATGCATCCATTGTTTTATTTTTCAACAGCAATGATTATATCAACAGGAATGTTGAATAAAACAGAAACGAAAAAGGCTACGGAAATGAGATTTACGTAAAGAATGGAAGGATGTATGGATAATTTATTCGACATCCTTCCTTTTTTTTTTCAAAAATTTCTTTATAATCTTCCGGAATGAAAAAGAGAAAGATTCTTATCATAGGCTCAGGACCGTATTCTATCGGGAGTTCAGTGGAGTTTGATTGGTGTGGTGTGCAGGTCCTTCGGACTTTGCGAAAGCTTGGTCACGAGACTGTTTTTATTAACTCCAATCCAGAAACCGTTTCTACCGATTACGATGAATGTGATCGATTGTATTTCGAAGAACTGACCGTTGAACGGGTATTGGATATTTGTGAAAAAGAAAAACCAGACGGGGTAGTGTTTTCGACAGGAGGGCAAATCGCACAAAACATGGCGAACGATTTATCTGACGCTGGTATTCCACTTTTGGGAACAGACGTTATCTCTATTGATCGATGTGAGGATCGAGGAAAGTTTTCAGCACTTTGCGATGAACTTGGAATTGATCAACCGAAATGGAAAGAATTTAAAAAGAAAAGTGATGCGATTGAGTTTGCGAAGAATGCAGGATTCCCAGTATTGGTGCGTCCCAGCTTCGTCTTGTCAGGGGCAGCGATGGCGGTGGCTACGAATCAAACGGCATTGGAAGAATATCTCCAAGTGGCGGTGGGATCGACAAAATCGTCGGTGGTGATTTCAAAATTTGAAGAGAATGCGAAAGAGATTGAATTTGATGGGGTAGCCCAAAAGGGAAGGATCGTATGTTCAGCTATTGCTGAACATATCGAGAACGCCGGTGTCCACTCAGGAGATGCAACGATTGTGCTCCCTCCGCAAAACCTTCGGCTTGAAACTATTCGTCGAGTGCGAACCATTGCATTGAAGTTGGCGAAACAACTCGATATTTCAGGACCATTCAATATTCAGTTTCTTGCTCGAGAAAACGAAATCAAAGTGATCGAATGTAATTTGCGATCATCTCGAAGTTTTCCATTTGCTTCCAAAGTATTGGGGCAAAACTTTATTGAAATTGCGACACGTATCTGGATGGGGGAGGAAGTTCCATCCTGTGAAGTGAACCTGCTCGAAGTGCCCTCTGTGGGGGTCAAGGCGGCTCAGTTTTCTTTTTCACGACTCAAGGGTGCAGATCCGATTCTCGGGGTTGAAATGAGCTCTACAGGAGAAGTAGCCTGTTTTGGAAATACCGTCGAAGAAGCTTTTTTGAAAAGCATCATTTCTACGGGATTCAGAATTCCAAAGAAAAACTCAAAGATTCTTGTGACGCTTGGAAAATTGAAAGACAAAGTGGATTTCTTGCCGGTAGCAAAACATTTCCAAACCATCGGATTCTCATTCCTCGCAACAGAAGGAACATCAGACTTTCTCAATGAAAACGGATTCAAATGCGAAACGGTGCGAAAGGTTTCCTCAGGTGCGCATCCAAATGTGGTTGATGTGATTGAAGAAAAGGGGATTGGGCTCGTGATAAACACGGCAAACAAATTCTCCCATGAAGAAATCTCAGATGGATATCTCATTCGTCGTCGAGCCATTGATCGGAATATTCCATTAATTACGAATCTGCAACTTGTGAAATTATTAGCAAAAAGTCTCACGAAATTTCCAGACGAAGAATCGTTGCCGGTATTTGACTACGATACGAGAATGCAAGAACTCTAAAAATGTTAAAGGTTAAATGTAAAAGGTAAAAAGAATCTCTAATTTTTAATAATCCGCTAGAAATTCCCCGTCCCGTCAGGGCGAGGGATGGAAAAAATCAAGAATCTGGATTAGGATAAGTTTATGGAATACAAGAGGATGTCACATTGTGTATACGGATGTGATTATCATATCGTACTGGTCACAAAGTATTAGGAGGAAAATATTTAACGAGGGAATTTTTGTGTACATGGAAAAGATGCTGTTGGAGGTAAAAAAGCATTATCCACAAATAGAGTACAAAGAAGTAAATCAAGATCAAGATCATATACATATGTTGGTGTCGATACCTCCAACAATGGGAGTGGGAAAAGTAGTAGGGATAATAAAATCGAACACAGGAAGAGAGTTAAAGCAAAAATTCCCGTTCCTTAAAGAAGTCTATTGGGGAACAGAAAGTGTGTGGTCAAGTGGTTACTTTGTGAGCACGGTGGGGATCAATAAAGAAATAGTGAAACGATACATCGAACATCAAGGACAGGAAGATTCTGGACAAGCTTTGCTTGAATTCAGCTGAAATACCCCGTCCCGTTAGGGCGGGGATTTTTATTTTTTAAATTAGATATTGAAATTTCTTTAAAATTTAACATTTTACCTTTTATAGCCCTTTCTCACTTGCAGAACACTCTTTTTTGTGGTATAATTTCTTGATAATTTTCTAAAAAATATGTTTTCACTGATTCCAACAGCATTTGCACAAGTAGGTACCGCCCGTCAACAAACGGAAGGCGGATTGACTGAGTTTTTTTATAATTTGGTAACGATGGCACCGTTGTGGGTTGCGGCTATCGTAGTGATGGTTGTTACTTTCATTGTTGCAAAATATGTAAAAAAGATTGTGGGGTATAGAACAGCGAAAAAACGACAACATGACGTGAGTCGGGAATACATCATCCTTATCGAACGAGCAACTTGGGCAGGAGTTGTTCTTTTAGGATTCATAATTTCTTTTGGAATTGTTGGCATAAACGTTGCCTCCCTCCTTGGGTTTCTTGGTTTGGGGTTAGGTTTTGCGTTCAAAGACCTTTTGGCGAACTTTATTGCAGGAGTTGTTATTTTGACACAGAAGAAATTTAAAATTGAAGATGTGGTAAATGTGAATGGTATTGCCGGAAGAATTATAGAAATTGAGACGAGAACAACTCAGTTAGAGGCGTTTGATGGAACAGTACATATTATCCCAAATGCGGAGATGCTGACGTCTGTGATTCAAAATTATACAACGAATTCTTTTCGTAGAATCGCCTTCCAAGTGGGAGTGCATTACGACACGCCATTACAAGAGTCTGTTGAATTAACAATAAACTCAGTGAAAAGTCACGAGAATGTTGTTCCTGAACCAAAGACACAAGTTCTCGTGAATGAGTTTGGAGATTCTGCGATTGTACTTGAAGTTCGATTTTGGATTGAATCAACAAAAGCATGGCCAATGATTCAATCTGAGATCATGCAGAAATTAAAAATGGATTACGATAAAGCAGGAATTACGATTCCATTCCCAATGCAGACATTGACAATCGATTCGTATGATAAGGGAACTCGACAGGCATTCAATATTCCAGGAGAAGCACCGAAGTATTCTTTCTCAAAGCCAGCGCCGACACAACCAGCACCAGCAACACCTGCACCAACACAGTCGGTTGTTACTCCAGCGTCAGAAGTAGGGGAGGGGAAATAGGGGTGTTTATAGTCTATAGTTCATAGTTTTTAGTTGCCTTCGGCAGATAGAATTTGATTTTTCTTTTCGATTTCGTACACTCTCAACGCTTTTTTGTTATGCCGGGGTGGCGGAATTGGTAGACGCGCACGACTCAAAATCGTGTTCCGCAAGGAGTGAGGGTTCGATTCCCTCCCTCGGCACCATTATAAAAAAAACCTTAAATCAATATTTGACAGAGAGGTTCTTTTTTGCGAGTAATAGGTAAACAATAATAAAAATATGTTCAAAATATATGTATTTATTGATAGTCAAAATCTCAATATGGCTATTCAGGATTTGGGATGGGAATTGAATTTTAGAAAATTTATTAGATTCTTAAAAGATAAATACAAAGTAGAAAAAGTATTTTTATTTATTGGGTACGTAGAAAAATATGAAGAAATGTATAAGTCACTCAAGAGTTATGGTTATGAAATTATTCACAAACCAACACTTGAATATGGTAATGGAAAAATAAAAGGAAATTGTGATGCGGAGTTAGTCCTACAGTGTATGGTAGAGTATGAGAATTTTGATCAGGCAATTATTGTAAGTGGAGATGGAGACTTTCATTGTCTCTTGAAACATCTGAAAGCGCAGGGAAAATTATTTAAATTGGGTATTCCAGATAAGAATGATTATTCGGTACTCTTAAAAGAATTTGCTCCATATATGTTTTTTGTAAGCCAACTAAAAAGCAAACTGCAATTAGGAAACAATAATGCAGAGAAATAAACGGAAAGAGAGGCATAAATATGAAGACAGAACATCATACGTAGCCTCTCATGGTGATGTCTCAACTATACATGCACAACAACAATAAGTCAACAAGGTTGTCAACAAGAAATTCACTATAAATTTATTTTTCCACAATCTTCCACTTAATTTCTTTTTCGAGTTTACTATCTTTGATGGTAAACCCAGCGGCTTTGACGTGTCCTCCTCCACTGAATTTCTCAGCGAGAGCCTTCACATCAACATCAGGTTTTCGAGTTCGGAGAGAGGCTTTTACGTTGCCTTTCTCATCTTCTGACAAGAGCACAGAGTACTTTGCTTCTGGCATCGAATTAATGTAATCAATGACTCCAGCGAGATCTTCTCGTTTGGCACCAAGGTTTTCATAATCTTTTTTATTCACTCCTACGATTGCCGCACCATCTGGTGTGACGTAGAGATTGTGCAATACTTTCCCCCAGAGTTTGAGCATCTTGTATTCATTAGAACGGAAGATGTTTTTAGAAATCTGTGCAATATTCGCTCCGAGTTTCACAAGCTCACCAGCGTCCTCGTAACAGGCTGGAGTTGTATTCTGATGCATGAAGCTTCCCGTGTCGGTATAAAGTCCCAGCATCAAACAGGTAGCGATTTGAGGGGTAATGTTCGCCCCGAGTTGTTTCAGTAATTCAAATGCAATCTGCGTACTCGATGCTGCTTCGGTATTCACAAAGTTCATCTCTCCCCATAAATCATTGGAAGGGTGATGATCGAGATTGAGCTTCACCATTTTATCGGAAAGAATTTCCGGTTTTGTATCTTGAAATCGTGTCATTTTCTTTGCTCCACAATCGACAAAGAACACCGCATCATAATCATTGGTGTCGAAGTCTGATCGCATGTTTTCCGCAAAAGGAATGAATCTCATGTATTCAGGAATCGCGTCGATACAAGCCACATCTACCGTTACCCCCATGCTTCGTAAGCCTTTCCAGAGACCTAAAGAAGCCCCGAGAGTATCTCCATCAGGATTGGCGTGCGCCAATAAAATAATCTTCGGATTTGTACCGAGATATTTTTTGAGTTTCTCTAGATTTTCTGCGTCGACAAGTGGGGTTTTGTGGGTCATGTTGTGTAAACGTGAGAGGATATTGTACCATAAAAACACAAACACGTCAAATATTTTACATCTTCTCTGGTATTTCAATCCCCAGAATTTTTAATCCTGTTTCTAATACTTCCAAAACCTTTTGCGCCAACTGCAATCGAGCCTGCTTCAGTTCTTCAGTATCTGCCTTGAGCACGGAGTTCTCCGCATAGAAACTCGACCACTCCTGCGCGAGTTCGAGCAGGTAGGTAACGACATAGGTTGGATTCAATGTTTCTGCGGCTTTCTCTAGCACATTTGGGAATTCAATTAGTTTCACTCCGAGTGGTTTTTCGGGAGTTCCAAGAATTGAACCCGGGTTCGATCCTAACCCGGGTTCGGATTTAGAATCTGCTTTTTTCAAAATAGACTTAATTCGTACTCCTGCATATTGCAAGTACGGCCCTGTTGCGCCTTCAAATTGAATCGATTTCTGTGAATCAAATGTAATCCCTTTCTTTGGACTCGTTGAGAGCAGGTAGAACTTCCAAGCGGCGTTCTGAATCTGCTCGGACATCTTTGTGGCTTCATCCTTTGTAAGTTCAGGATTTCTCTTCTCAATTGCTTCCAGCGCCAAACCAGACAGCTCGTCCATCAAATTGTCGGCATCAACCACTGTTCCTTCACGAGATTTCATTCGACCATCGGGAAGATTCACCAACCCGTATCCGAGGTGATGACATTCGTCTTTCTTCAACAATCCCAATTTGTCCAGACAAGAGAAGAGCACTTTGAAGTGATAGTTCTGCTCATCGGCAACGACATACATCAGTTGATTCGGATTGAAGTCTTTCTTCCGCGCCTGCGCCACTGCCAAGTCTTGTGTGAGATAAATTGATGTTCCGTCAGCTCTGAGAATAACTTTCTCATCCAAGCCTTCTTCACTCAAATCAATAACAATTGCTCCATCGTCTCGTTTTTTGAACACTTTGTCTTTGAGTCCTTGTTCGGCAATATCTTTTCCTTTTTTGTAATACTCTGATTCGAAGTAATCTTTTTCAAATTTGATACCCTGACGTTCATACGTCTTTGCGTGTCCAGTCAGTGCCCAATCACCCATCTGTTTCCAGAGTGCCATGGTTTCCTCATCTCCGGCTTCCCATTTCTTCAGCATCTCCTGAACCTCTTCCATGAGTGATTCATTTTTCTTGAGTTCTTGATCAAACTTCACGTAGTAATTTCCCACAAAGAGATCGGGCTTAATACCCGTTGATTCCGGTGTTTCTCCATTTCCCCATTTCTGGTAGGAGAGCATTGATTTACAAATATGCACTCCACGATCATTAATGATATTCACGCGGTGCATCTTTGCCCCGACTTGTTCCAACAAGTTTGATAAAGAAATTCCTAGCGCATGATTTCTCATGTGTCCGAGGTGGAGTGGTTTGTTCGTGTTGGGTCCAGAGAATTCCAGCACAATCGTCTTATCTTTCATCACATCCGATTTCAACGGCGTCTCAAATACCTGTGAGAAGAAGATCTCATTCTTGAAAAAGAGATTGAGGTAGGGTCCGGTGAGTTCTGTTTTCTCGAGGAGTTCACACTCTCGAAAAAGATATTCGCAACGTTCGGCAATCTTGTCGACAGTAACACCAAAATAGAGGCCTTTTAAATATTTGTTCCAGAACTCAACACTTTCCGTTTTTAAAGGTTCAAATTCTTCAGCATTAGGAAGTGGTTTTGGAGCAACTTTTGCAATATTGAAAAAGCTCATTGCTAAATCACCACCTTTTCCTTTTGGAATAGGCGCAAATTGAATCATTGAACACATTTCTTGTCCAAGATATTTCTCGAGAAATTGAAGAAGAAGTTGTTCCATGTCGTGGGGAGTTTACTTCTTTTTAATAAAAATTAAATAGAAAGATTTCTCATATGGGGACTTAGATCTCAAATGTAAAATTCAAAATGTAAAATGTTAAAATAAATTTAAAATTATAAGTTTAAAACTTAGAACTTATAGCTTCTTTTTACATTTAACCTTTAACCTTTAACATTTCCTTCCCTACCCTCTGTACACCAAATAGACAATATAACCTACATACATCGCTACGAACGACATTCCTTGCCAGCGTTGAAGTGTTTTCTTTTTTCCAATAAACATCGCGAAGAAAAGAATCAGAGTTGCTCCTACACAGATGAGAATATCTTCACTTGTTGCTGGAGAGAAGGGGAGTGGGAGAATTGTACTCGTGAGCCCCAAGACCCAGAGCACATTGAAAATGTTTGATCCGACGATGTTTCCAATCGCAATATCTGGTTGTTTGCGCAGGGCCGCGATGACAGAAGTTGCCAGTTCTGGTAATGACGTTCCCACGGCGACGATTGTCAGTCCAATGAAGTTCTCAGAGAGTCCAGCTATTTTTGCCAAAACTATCGCGTTGTCCACGAGCATTTTTCCTCCAAGAAATAATCCAAACATTCCTCCTAAAAGAAAGACAGTAGAGCGGAGTGGGGAGTAAGTTTTAATGTTGTCATTCTTACCGTCCTTTTGCTTCCTCATGCCGAATGAGTAATAGAGGAAAATGATAAACAGACACATCAATACAAGTCCATCTATTCGCCCCAGTACATTTCGTTGTGCTCCATCGAAAAAGATATCGTTTCCCATAAAAAGCAACAAAAACACTGCTAAGAGTGCGAAAGGAATCTCTTTCCAGATCGTGCTAGATTTCACTCGAATCGTCGCAATACTCGCAGTGATTCCTAGAATTAATAAAATATTTGAAATATTTGAACCGATAATATTTCCGATTCCAATATCAGAACTTCCTCCCAGTGCCGAGAAAATATTCACAATAAGCTCTGGAGCCGATGTTCCAAAAGAAACAATCGTGAGTCCAATCACCAGGGGCGCGATACCCCATTTCTTTGCTAAAGAAGAAGCTCCTCGTACCAAGCCTTCTGCTCCTACGATTAAAATAACCAGACCGATGATGAGGAGGAGGATGGGGAGAAACATGTTTAGTTAACAGTTAACAGTTTATAGTTCATAGTGTAGTGAGATTTGGTGTTGGGGTAAATTTTTTATGACAAGTTAACGAGATTTTATAAAATCTTGTTCGAACTGGAGATAGAGGTTATGCGCAAGATTGTAAAAAAATATCTTGACAAAAAAGTCGAGTTTATATAAAAGGAGGAAGTATATTTTAATATTTTTAGAAAATGTCCAAAGGAAAATCAGAAACACAGTCTTCATGTAAATATACAGAAGATTTTTACAAAGTTTTAAAACAACAGCAGGGGGGAGCAGAGATATCCTCTAAAGTAATGGCATTTGTCCAACTTATAGAGGAGGAAGTGACAAAAATACTCGGGGAAGAAACAAATTTACAGACACTTTTGACGGATGTAGAAAAAGCAGAATTGGTAAATACTGAATTTCAAAAAAATCGGAGATTTGATGAAGAGTTTTTGGATCTTTGCGAGAAAAATGTAGTAAAAATGAAAGAATGGGCAGAAATGATCGAAAATGTTCCTGAAGACCAACGTGGGAAATTTTTGGCAGGAATGGAATGGGAAGATCCTCGGGATAATATTGAGGATAAAAAGGACGAGCAAAAACAATCTTCTACAGGACGAGTTATACAAAAAGTTTTGGAAACACGAACAAAAAACCAAAAAGGAATAGAAAAATGTGAGACTCTTTGGAATATATGGGATGCTGTTCCTGAGGTATTAAAAGATATTGTAGAGCAATTTTTGAGACAGGAATTGCCCAAAATTATTGACGAAGAGGTTGCCTTAGTAGAAGAGGAGAACAATGTTTATAAGTATAAGTATAAAGGTTTCATACGGGAACCTAATTCATGGCACGAGTATGGTGAGGATGCAGCCTCTTGGAAAAAAGAATCGCTAATGAATCTTAGGAAACTTATGAAGGGAAAACAAGGAATGGCACTCAATAAAGCTTTTTGTGAAATGAAAAATATTATTTTTTATACACAGGCACGTTTTATGAATGTTCCAGTGCAAGAAGAGTGGATGGCAGAATTACCAAATATTTTTCAGGAAGTTACCGCAGGAAAAACAGGAATAAAAAAACTTCGTGCTATGTGTGAAGTTGAAATAGACGGGGCTATAATTTATCCATACATAGAAACAGAGTTAACGAGTATTTTTAACGAAATTATAGAAGGAAAAACAGGAGAACAAAAACATCAGGCTATCGCCGAAGCATGGGAGATACTTCCTCAAGGTGATAGAGGAGATATAATAGAACTTTGGAAACAAGAAATACCAAAAATTTTGGAAGAAGTTGTGGCAGAGATAAAGAATACTGAAGAAAGAAATAGAGTTTTAAAAAGAATGATAGCAGGGACTCCTTATTCGTTGAAAGATGACCGTGGTTATGGAGTAGCGCTAAAAGACGAAGAGGAATAATTATGAAATTCAGTTCGAACTAATGGTGCTCGGGGCGGGACTTGAACCCGCACGTCCTTAAAGGGACAAAGGATTTTAAGTCCTTCGTGTCTACCATTCCACCACCCGAGCGATTTATTAAATAACTTTTTGACTAATTTACCAGCCGTAGTTTGCCTGGCTTTACTTCGTTCCGTCAGACAGTCTTTTTATTCCCCTTCATTTCGTCGTAAGATCCTTATTCAGGGCAAATGAAGGCTGGAGGCGCCATCCGGATTTGAACCGGAGTAGAAGGCTTTGCAGGCCTCTGCGTAACCACTCCGCCATGGCGCCGTCTTTTGTAAATAGCAAAAAACAGATAACAAAGAGCAAAAAATAGCGAGAAAATAAATAGCAAATAATTACTAAAAGACAAGCAAAATACTATTTTATGCGTGTAGTTTTTAATATGGAAAAGAGCATCTTTGAAAGTTCTTCGTACACTTCCGAAAGTATCTTAGCAGAAAAATAATCTTTAGAAATTATTCTCTCCCGTCATTGTGAGTTGTGGGTGTTAGAGAATGACGTGGCAATCTCTTGTGCTACCTGCATTGGGAATTGGAAGTAGACTGCTTCGTCGTATTCTTTTGCCCTGATTGGAGAGGTGTAAATTACCCATCTCGTAACGACAAACTTTTTGAACAAGAGGTTTAAACCCCTTGTTCAAAAAGGGTTTTCATTATTTGCTCTCTGTTATTTGCTCTTTGTCCACTGAAATTTGCCAAGAGCTCAAAATGTTCTGACAATCAGCGGACGATGAGATGCTTGGTTCCCAACTACAACTTCCCAAAAGGAAGGCATTTGTGTTTGGAATCACGAAGACTTTCTGCATAAATTCTCGTACAGGTGTGTCGAGCGTGGACTTCCCTTGAAAGCGAAACGTGTTTTCTTCTTTATCGAGATCCAATTCTTCAAACTCCACAAAGTCCTCTTTTGCCCTGGTGAGAATATCGACGGCAAGATTTTCGGTAGCTCCAGATTCTTGGAGAATGACAAAACTTTGACTTGCATTTTGCGCAAGAAAAACAGTGTTATAGCCTTCTGGAGAGGGGAGTCTCTGCCACGATTTATTCAGTTCAAGTTCCCATTGCGTGTCTCCAATCTTAAACGCATCGGTAGGTTCCGAAGTAGTTATGGTGCTACTTCCACCACATCCCAGCAGGACGAATCCGAGAAGGACGATAAATATTTTTCGCATTTTCTATTTTTCATTGTACCATCCCTTTGTCTTTATGAAAATAAGGAATTTCTTAAGGACTGGGTCCCCGTCTGCACAGGGATGACAAAAAAAATATGAAAATTAAACTTTATTTCTTTGGAAAGAAAAATGAGATTACTCCCCGAGAGGAGGAACTCATTAAACGGATTGGATTCAGATCCTCTCTTGAAATAATTCCACTTGCGCAAGCGGGTATCACCGATGTTTCAAAAGCGAAACAAAAAGAGGCAGAGGCGTTGCTCGGAAAAATAGAGGACAGGGATTTTCTGGTTGCTTTTGATGAACACGGGAAAGAATTCGACTCGATTCAATTTTCTTCACAACTCAAAAACTGGCTTGTAGAACGAGGCGAGGTAGTGTTTGTTATCGGAGGAGCCTATGGGTTGGACGAATCAATTCTGACGCGTGCCAATGTGAAATTGAGATTTGGACAGATGGTATGGACGTGGAATCTGTTTCGTCTTATGGCACTGGAACAACTCTATCGAGCATTAGAGATTGATGGAGGGGGGCACTTTCATAAGGATTGATCCTACTCGGTCATTCTAAAAGTCGGAACTGGTCTCTGACCGGTTCGGCAACATTTATACTGACAAGACGAAACATCATGGACCGGGTGGTCTGCTGACACACCCGCTCCGACAGAAATATGTATTTATTTTGTCAAGAGATTCTTATTGACGAGTTTTCTAATCTTATTATTCTTGTGATGAAGAAAGAGGGGTGTGGGTTATAACCATGACCCCTCTTTTATTATTTACCATTCTTATAAATCCAAACAGAAAAATAATTCGGAATGTTTTTAGTAAAAGATTGTTTAAAATTACTAACCTCTAATTTATTTTTAATTTTCTGAGAAATTGATTTTTTCGGTATTTTTTCTCCGTTCTTAAATTCATAAACAACTGCCCCCGTTAAAATATCAACCATTTGTAAAAATAAGCTAGAATGAGACTCTAGCCGGTGAACACCAAAACAGTTTCTTTTGTGCCTAGTTGTTAGCTTTGAAATAAGTTCCGACTCATAGTTTTTGCCAACAGGAACGCTAATATCGTCTGGCAAAACAACAAAGGGTTCGTCTTCAATATTGTTTTTTACAAGCATTACTAGTTGATTGATATAGGCATCAAAGTGGCTCATTCCCGTCGGTGTTGGATTATTTTTCTTATCAATCACTAGACAACAGAATTTTGCCTTATCAAATTTAAAGTATTGAGAAATAAGCCATTCATAAGCCTCCTGAGTGTTTGTATTTATATTCTTAAACTTCATTTCGTAAGATCCTCGTTGCCCTTTTAAAAAATCAATAAGACTATCTCCCTGTAGAGTTTCTTTTAAGTGATCTCCCCGCTCTTTTACCTTGTTATACACTTGTCCATATTTTTGCTTGAGAAACTCATGATATTCTCCCATTTTGTCGATTGGAATCAGTAAGCAACCAAGACCAAAAAATTGTTCTTGGTCGTTATTTCCTGTTTCGTCGATAAAGATGAAATATCGTTGCATTTATGAAATATTATTGTTTGAGATACGCCTCCACAAACCCGTCTAAATCTCCATCAAATACTTTATCGGGGTTTTGATGTTCGCAGTCGGTACGGTGATCCTTCACTAACTTATACGGTTGGAGTGTGTAGGTTCTGATTTGTGATCCGAAAGAATTCTCCATTAAGTCACCTTTGAGATCGGTGAGTTCTTTGGCTTGTTGTTCGAGTTTCAATTGTAACAATCGAGACTTTAAAACCTTCATCGCAGATTGTTTGTTCTGCAGTTGTGATTTCTCGTTCTGACAGGTAACGACCAAGTTCAATGGCAAATATGTAATCCGCACAGCAGAGTCGGTTGTATTCACACTTTGACCTCCTGCGCCTGATGAACGGAAGACATCTACCCTGATATCGCTTTCTGCAATCTCAATCTCGGCATTATTGTCGACCTCAGGTAAAACCTCCACACGAGAGAATGATGTTTGTCTCAAGTTCTTAGCATTGAAAGGGGAGAGTCGAATCAATCGATGTACCCCGTGTTCGCTTTTCAAAAACCCGTACGCTAAAAGTCCTGAAATTTCAATCGTGGCAGATTTCAATCCCACATCACTCGGAGACTCATCCATGATCTGAGTTTTCCATCCCTTGTTCTCTGCGAATCGTAAATACATCCGCATCAACATTTGAGAAAAATCCTCTGCATCCTGCCCACCGTTTCCGGTGTGAATAGAGAGAATGACGTTTTTATCATCATGTTCACCGGAGAGAAAGGTTTCAGTTTCAGCAGAATCAAACTTCTTTTCTAATGCGCTCAAATCATTCTCCAGTTCCACCCCGTCAGACATCTCCAGAAGCTCGGGAAACTCTTCAATACTGGATTTGATGTCTTCCCACTTCTTCACAAATTGCTCCATGTGTGCGGCTTTCTGTGAGACTTTTTGTGCATTATCCGGATCATCCCAGAAATTCGGCGCAGACATAGCCTTTTGCAATGCTTTGATTTCTGTTTGTTTTTCTTCTGATTTTAAATTTTCTTGAATTCCGTCAAGTTGTGTTGTAAGATTCCGCAAACGTTCAATTAATTCTTTTTTTTCCATCGATCTAGATTCTAACAGAAAGGAAAGGGAAAGGAACTTGACGAATTATAAAAACTAATGGAAAAGGAATAATGAGATGGGATGGAATAAAATTGCGGGTTGAATTGGAATTTTCTGATGTGAAAGTATCGACAGAGAACAAGGAAGAAGCAATAACGAAAATTGTTGAAGATTATAAAGAAATTTACAAGAATGTTATTATTCAGGCTAACATAAGACGCGGAGAGTTAGGAATATCCGTTCCGAAAAAAAATCCACTTCGAAAAGAAAGCATAAGATAGCTTTTAAGACTTGTTGAACTACAACAGATGTCGTGTTGAGTGCTTGCAAAAACGATGACTACCTATAGGATCCCCGCCAAGCGAGGATGATGAGTTTGTTGCGAATGAGGACAAAATTGAAAATGGACAATTGAAAATTTCTATCTCAGTTTCTTTCGCAAGAACGCCGGTGTTTCGTAGTCAGCATCTCCAGTAGGTTCTCCATCAACACTGAAGGCTTTTCGCATAAGCGATGCATGTCCAGGTTTCTTGGTTCCAGTCTCTGAGAATCCAGTAGCGATTACGGTGATCTTCATTTCTCCGTTGTAGTTATCGTTGATAACTGCTCCGAAAATAATGTTTGCATCAGGATCGGCAGCTTCAGTAATAACCTTCGCCG
>CAZEON010000027.1:0-14879 GCA_964513975.1 uncultured Candidatus Peribacteria bacterium | reverse complement strand
TGACACTTGTAGTTTAATTCCTACAGGTGTTGCGTTTAAAAAATAAATTTTCATATAAGTCTAACTTGAGCAATCAGTCTGGCTTTCTTGAATGCCAGATCTGCTCTTTAAAAATTTTAGTAATATGAAAAAAATTATTTTTACTGACAAGGCTCCTAAAGCTGTAGGCCCTTATAGTCAGGCAATCGAAGTAAATGGAATGCTTTTTATTTCTGGACAAATTCCTATTGATCCAAAAACCGGAAATTTTGTTGAAGGAGGTATAACGGAGCAAACCGAACAGGTGATGAAAAACATCAAAGCTATACTGGATAAAGCCGGTTATACATTTGAAAATGTTGTAGAATCAACATGTCTGCTTTCCAGCATGGATGATTTTAAAGCGATGAATAAGGTATATGCTAAATATTACCCAGTTGATCCGCCAGCAAGAGTTGCTTTTTCCGCTAAAGAACTGCCATTAGGGGCTATGGTTGAAATCAAAACAATTGCTATAAAAGACATCTAAAGCGATCTGGTTAAACAAAACTGCGAGTTCTCACAATGTTGTGGAAACTCGCTTTTTTTCTATATAAAATTATGAGTGAGCGTTGGCTCTCTTTTTCCTGTCATTGCGATTCCGCAATGCGGGAGAAGCAATCTACTTCTTCTCGTGCTGGTTCAATTTTGCAAATTGAACCAAGACGTTCATAGTAACTCTAATTTTGATATTACAAGAAAGGTTATGATTCCGATTGCAAATCTGAACCAGTAGCTTGAGGTCGTTTCACTCCTCGCAATGACGAAGAAGCTTAAAACTCAGCATTCTTCGGTGTCCGCGCAAATGGAATCACGTCCCGAATATTTCCCATGCCCGAGATGTATTGTATTGAATGAATCGCTCAAATTTATAATTTTTTTCGCTTCTGAACTTCTTTATAAATAGTTGACCGTGGTAAAATAGCCCAAATTTGCACAACCCCTTTCTTTAACAAAAATACGACACGCCAATTTTTCACACGCAAACTCCAAAGAGGATAGAGAATACTTTTCAATGGTTTACCAAAAACTTCTGGACGCGTTCCCAATTTTTCATGAATTGCTCTTGCTATAATTGGTTTCAATTCGTTTGGGATCTTTATTACATCCCTTTGTGCCACTCGAAAATATTCAATTTTATATCGCTTTTCCCCAGACTTTTTCATGTGAAATAAATGTTGGATTTGGATTTTCAGCAATGCGTCGCTCTACAATTTCGGAAAGAATATAATCTTCATTGTACTCAAGCGCTTCTTCTGCCAATTGCACAAGAATTGTAGATTGTGACATAGACTCCTGTTCTGCAATTTGTTCAATCGCTTTTTCAAGTTTTGGGGAAAGGGTGACATTGAGACGGCGTTTGATAGTAGGCATGATGTAGTGATTTTTTTATTTCTACTAAATAAAGTGTATCACTTTAGTGCCACCACTGTCAAATGATTTTCTACTTAAAAACCCATAAGCGAGCATTGGCTCCATTTTGTCACCCTGAATTTATTTCAGGGTCAAATCATAAAAATTGGCACTCTGATTCTGAAACAATACCCAATCAAGTTGAGCACATGGTTCAGAATGACAAAGGAATTGTTTTTTTAAAAATCGGCATTCTTCGGTGTCCGCGCAAACGGAATCACATCTCTGATGTTTCCCATTCCTGAGATATATTGAATCAGTCGTTCAAACCCAAGTCCGTATCCCGCGTGTTTCACACCACCGTATTTCCGCAGTTCTCGATACCATCCGTAATCCTCTGGTTTCAATCCCATTTCTGTAATTCGTGAATCAAGAACATCGAGTCGTTCTTCTCGTTGAGAACCCCCAATGATTTCCCCTACGCCTGGAACGAGAAGATCCATTGCTGCTACCGTTTTACCATCATCATTAAGTCGCATGTAGAACGCCTTGATGTCTTTTGGGTAATCAATCACAAAGACGGGTTTTCCGAGTTTTTTACAAATGTACTGCTCGTGCTCACTCTGCAAATCAATCCCCCATTTCACAGGAAATTCAAATTTCTCTCCTGATTTTTCCAGCATTTCCACAGCATCCGTGTAGGTCATGCGTTCAAATTTTGAGTCAACAATATTTTTCAAACGATCCAATATTCCTTCATCAATAAACTTATTGAAGAATTCCATCTCTTCTGGCAATTCTTTAAGTACGTATTCGATTACGTATTTCATCATGTTCTCCGCCACGTCCATGTTGTCATTAATGTCGGCAAACGCAATCTCTGGCTCCATCATCCAGAACTCTGACGCGTGTCGTGAGGTGTTGGAATTCTCTGCTCGGAAAGTTGGTCCGAAAGTGTAAATCTTTTGAAATGCCAGTGCGTACGCCTCTCCCTGAAGCTGTCCACTCACGGTCAGTCCCGCTGGTTTTCCAAAGAAATCTTTTGAGAAATCCACTTTCCCGTCCTTTATCTTAGGAGGATTTTTGAGATCAAGTGTCGAAACTTGGAACATTTCCCCTGCTCCTTCACAATCGCTGGTCGAGATAATTGGCGTGTGTACGTAGATGTATCCCCGTTCTTGGAAGAACGAATGAATTGTATGAGAAAGCACTGATCGGAGTCTGAACACCGCTTGGAAGGTGTTGGTTCGCGGCCTGAGGTGCGCAATCGTTCGCAGGTATTCAAGTGAATGTCGTTTCTTTTGCAAAGGAAAATCTACATCGCTGTCTGCTTCCAATGTTACGCTCGTTGCTTTGATCTCAAATGCTTGTCTTCCACCTTGAGATTCCACCAATTTTCCTTCTACATTGATTGCGGCTCCGATGGGAAACTTTGCAATCTCGTCAAAGTTTTTGAGTTCTTTTTCAAATACCACCTGTACGCCATGGAAGAACGTTCCGTCATTGAGTTGAATAAATCCAAAAGCATTGGAAGACCGCACGGTTCTGATCCATCCAGAGATTTTGATATCGGAATTCAAGTGGGTTTTTGTTTCTCGATAGAGCGCTTTGACGGTGATTTTTTCTGCCATGAGGATTGTTTTTATTCTTATGAATTGTGCTCAAACACACAGGAAAGTCAATGCGGAGGAAAGCTTGATATAGTGACTGAAATATAGTATTATATTAATCGATATGAAAAACAAGCAAAAGACCCCTTATGTCATTATTGAATGCAAATTGAAGGACTTTATTTCTGAAGACATTCCTGATGGAACATCTCTTGAAAATACAAAAACCGAAGAAAAGAAACATATTGTTCGGAAAATAATTGAGGTACTCGGAATCCCTTTTGTACTGATTGGAGAAGGGATTATGAATCAAATTACCGTCGAAAAAGAAGCCGTTCCTTCGCCACCGCATCCAAATGACCTTTTTGGTGCAGACACTACCTGTCGGGAAGCTATTGAATCTATGGGACATAAACCCGTCGCCTATTCTCGAGAAGATTCCTACAAGACAATAAAGGGGAAGAAAGAAAAAGGACCTCGCACGGAAACAATGTTTAAATTTTATATTCAACCCGAATTAGAGTCGTCAATTAATGAAATTATTGCAAAGATAGAAAGTGTACTACAAGATACCAATGAACTCACTGATCGATTTTCTGTTCGAGTATTTAAGGATAAAAAGAAATGAATTTTTTATAAATTTAAAATTTGAGTAATAAAAAAGTTATGATACAGTTTGGGGAAATTATGTTAAAAAAACGAAAAGGCTTATTATACGTCCTTGGTGAAAAAGAAAAGGCGGAGGTATTTTGGACCTTCGCTAATAAAAAAGACTCTGAAGGAGAGCATGAATTTGAGTATCAAAAAAATCTCCTCTTCTGGATGATGGAATCGTTTCGGTTTTCACAAAGAAATCGAAAGCAAATTGAAACGGTGGTGAATTTTTTGGAAGAACGATATCAAGATAAAAATGGAAAGTTTGATTTTCGTGTCAGTGCTCGAAACTTTGTCTCTGGGAACAAAGAACCCATGGTAAATCATCCACTTGGCGTGGCTATCATTGCATTAGCTCTTTTGGACGAAGGGATACGAAACAAACACGTTCCTTCTCGAAATAAATCTGAACTCAAAACTTTGAGGAAGAAAAAAAGAGCAGTTGTTCTCTCTGGAATGCTTCATGATTTCTGTGAAGACAAGAAGGGTGGAGAACATTGTATTCGAGAACTTTTAAGTGAAATAGAACTTTCACAAAAAGAAGTGGAACTGATTATTGATACAGGGAAAGTATTGACGCGTCGAAGAACAAAAACAACGCGTGAATCATCCGAGGATTATATTCTCCGTATTGCTCATTGTGGGAATCCTCTTGCCCCATTTCTTAAAGGAGTCGACATTCTCCATAATGCCCTCTCTCCCCACAAAGATACACAGAAAGTAAAATATGAATCCTGCTATATCGAATTCATTCTGCGCATGTTCCCCTTTGTAGGATTCTTGCTTCCAGATTGGATACGAGAAAAAATCTATGAAGAAAATGAGTATCTCCGCGCTGTTGTTGAACGCATGATGAATGACCATGAACTACCGCACAAGAAAGTCTTTCGCAAACGCTGAAATATTCCCCGCTCCCATAAATAGTAAAATGTCTCCTTCTCGGAGATTTTTTCGAAACCCGAGAGCTTCTTCTTTTGTTTGTACGAACGTGAAGGAAGGTTCTTCGGTGAGGAAGTTATCAACACTGAACTTCTTATCTTCTTCGCTATCTCGTGCTTCGTAAATCGGGAAAAGTGCCGTGTAATCCGCAAGTCGGAGAGCTTCCACGAATTCTGGAAAGAATTGTTTTGTTCGAGAAAACTGATGCGGTTCGTAGATCAGTCCGATTTTTGCCTCTGGATATTTTTCTCGAAGCCCCTGTAATGTGGCTTTTATTTCTGTCGGATGATGACCGTAATCATCATAGATATACACACCATCAACAGTCGCTAACAATTCTTGTCGGCGTCCCGCTCCGGTGAAAGCTCCCAGTCCTTTTTTGAATTGTTCGAGATTGAGTTCTAACTTGTTCGCTAATGCCAACGCCAGTGTCGCATTTTCATAATTGTGCTGTCCTTTGATTTGTAAGATATGCTCCCAACTGTTGGGACTTTGTGAAGGAATCGATAATTTTTCTCCTTTAAATTTTTCTAATACCTTTTCTGCTCCCTCATCTCCTCGGTGATAGATGACCAGTTTGGCGTTGGCAACAAATGAGCGGAATGCTTCGAAGTAGCTTTCTTCGGTCGGATAACTATCGGGATGATCCCATTCGACATTGGTAAGAACGACAATTTGAGGTTTGAGATATTGGAAATTATTTCGGTATTCACAGGCTTCATACACCATCCAATCATTGGTTCCGAGATGGAAATTTGAACCGTTGAATTCTTTCAGCGTTGAGCCCACAAAAAAGGTCGGATCAAACTGTGTCGCTTTCATACCCGCCGCAATCATCGCGACCGTGGTGGTTTTTCCATGGGTTCCAGTCACTGCAATCGTGTGGAATTCTGAAGAGAGTTCACCAAGAAATTTGAAATACGACATCTCTCGAAGTCCTTTTTCTTTGGCAAAAATTCGTTCTGGATTGTTCTCATCAACCGCTTCTGTGTAGACCACGAGGTCGCAGTCATTAGGAACGTTTTCCGTTTTTTGTGGAATGGATACTTCAATACCCGCTTCCGCGAGCGCAGGGAAAATCTCACTTTCCGTAATGTCCGATCCCGAAACTTCGTCACCTCTCTCTTTGCAAAACTGAGCCACACCCGAAATTCCTATTCCACCGATTCCGACAAAATGAATCTTCATCGAACGTTTTGGTTGTAAGAAACACCTTTCAATTGCTTCGCTGGCCAGGCTCTGTATTCCGACTTGAAATAACTATTCTTCACTTTTCCGTTGTTCTCAATCCGTCGAATCCACTCAGCTTTAAACCCATCGTGCGCTTCTCCAATCTCTTGGATTTCTCCAAACGGCAGGTCTTCTGATTCGTACACAATCGCCGCTGGAGCTTCTTTGTAGTCAGAAATATACGGTCCAGAAAGCGAGACTTTCCGTCCGTCATCCGTTCCATAAAACACAAAGAAGAGATTATCTCCTTCGGTAAATGTCTGAATCAGCATCGATCCTGGTGTGTCGTTCCGAAAACTCATATCAAGCGCTCCGATGTAAATCGCCGCGTCGAGTCCATAGGGTTTATAGTACGGCACAGCATAAGAATGATTTCGTCGTTGACGAATCGCAAGTCCTCCAGACAGTGCTGCGCGGAATGCTGTCGTCGACACCTGACACACACCTCCTCCCAGTTCTTTCTCTGTTTTGTCTCCCTTGATAACCAGTTCTCGTACGAATCCATCTTCTTCTTCCACCGATTCAAGAATTTTATTGAAAGAAAATATTCCCCCTCGTGGAATAACCACTCCGTTAAATTTTTGCGCTCCGGCGATGATGTTTTGTCGTCTGGATTCTGACGATCCAGTGAAGTTCGATTCCCCCACGGCAATGATTTCTTGGATTCCTTTTTCTGCCAAATCTGGATGTACGACTACGTCAGAGAATATTTTTTCTGCAGGCACGTGCACAAATCTCAAGTCAGTTTGCAAAGCCTCGTTCATCAACTCAATCAATCGATCAAGTTCTATTTCAAATCCATCACGAGGCGTTCCATCAAACACAATCTCCTTGTCCTCGATAAGAATTTCCACTGATCGTTTCTCTTTTTTGTCTCGAATAATCGATGTCGATTTTAGAAATTCTTCAAGCTTTTGCGGAGAAATCGTGGTGTAAAAATCTGTTTCAATGGTAAAGAGTCCGTCTTCCACAGGAAGATTATCACCCATGTCGATGTGGATTCTGTCCTCTCCTATCCGCAAAAAATGCTGTGCACTTTGTTGCAGCAACTCTGGCTGTGCCTCGAAATTGAGCGTCAACATTCGATCCTCAAAAATAAGATTCAACTCTTCTCCACTGCCTGCAAAAGCGGTTGAAAAAAGGCAGAGTCCGAGGAGTATAAGAAGCTTTCTCATCACTTGGGAATCTAGAGAAAATAGGGAAAATGGCAACTTATTATGAGTTTATAGTTTACAGTTTATAGTTAATAGTTTTTTAGATATTAGTCATTGGACATTAAAAATTCTTTTAACATTTTACCTTTAACATTTAACCTTTTTCTTCATTCCTCATCATTCACCGTTTCTGTCTCCTCCAATACCACCTCCTCTTCCGTCTCTTCTTCTCCCTCAAGTATTGTTGTCATTTCATCTGTTCCCACGAGATCGAGGGCACGAGAGAGAACCGTATCGGTTCCGTTCTCAAAATCCTCATCGGTAATCTCAATAATTTCATCTGGATCAATCCCAACTTCGTGAATAGATTTTCCTTCTGGGGTGAGCCATTCCGCAATTGTTACTTTCAAACTTGAACCGTCAGAAAGCGGAATCACATTTTGCACAGATCCTTTCCCAAATGTCTTCACTCCAAGCAAGAGTCCTCGCTTGTGATCTTGTACCGCTCCTGCAAAAATTTCAGAAGCTGACGCTGATCCTTGGTTTACAAGCACGATTAATGGCATTTCAAGAAACGCTCCGTTCCGTCCACTCATGATGTCGCCAGAGTCTCCGAACTTCCGTCCTTTTGTCCGAACAATGATCTCTTTATCAAGAAATTCTGAAGCAATCTGTACACACGCATCAAGAAATCCTCCTCCGTTGTTTCTCAAATCAAGAACCACTCCTCGTGGGTTCTGAAGCAGGATATCTGCGGTAATTGATTGAAAGTCACTCACGATATCAGTTCCAAATTGTGCCAAACTCACCACCGCTACGTCGTCGTTCATTTCCCATTCCAATGTTTTCACCACAATGTTGTCGCGAACAATTGTAATCTCGAGTGGGTTCGGTTTGTATTCTCGGATAATAGTAAGCACTACTTTTTCTCCCTTTGGTCCACGAATCTTCATGACCGCTTCGTCGACAGAAAGATCGTGCGTTAGTTCGTCGTTAATCTTAAAAATAACATCTCCTGATTTGAGTCCTGCCATTTGTGCGGGCGACCCTTTGAGCGGTGTTACTATGAGCAGTTGTTTGTTTCGAATCGCAATCTCGGCTCCGATGCCTTCAAATTCTCCTGCAATATTTTCTTCAAATTTCTTTGTTTCATCTGGCGTCATGAACACTGTGTACGAATCTCCCAGTGAACGAATCATTCCTTTAATCGCTCCGTAGACTTGGTCTTCTACCACGAGTTTTTCTTTGTAAAGATAGTTCTCTTCCATTCCGTTCCAGGTTTCCCAGAACAAAGAAAGGTCTACGTCTTTTGGTTTCGTGTTCTTTTTAATTTTAAGTTTTGGCTCCTCCACAACCACCACTTCGGTATCTGGTATTTCGCTTTCAATACTTACCGCTGGTTCATATTCTGCGTTCTTCTGACTCAGGCTCCATCCGAGCAAGAATCCCAAAATGGGCAAAATGAGAAAAAGAATTAACCGAATGTTTCTTTCGTAATAAGGCATGTTTAAAGAGTCATGAAAAATCAGGACTTACTGGAAGTAATGGTACAAATCTTTTACAATTTTGCAATTGACAGCTTGTTTGTTTTTGTTCGCCGGACTATTTAATTAATCGGTAGAAGCCGACTAAAAGTACTAAGGTAACCATGAAAACTACGTTTAAATTGTTTGGTAAGGTTCTCTTTTCGCGCCTGAAATGCTTCATCTTGTTTGATCAAATGAAGATATTTTGTGACGTTTTGTGGGCGAATCGTTTGAAGGTGCGCGGTAACTTTGTCCGCGTAATCCGGAGAAAGAAGGGTGAGTGCGGTACGTAAAATATTGTAATCCACCTCATTCCATGAGATTTCGAAGGTTCGTTTTCGTTCCCATGAATGAGCAATTCCAGCCCTCGGTGACATCGTCAAGTCATACCCCAATCGCCACAAACGAAGTGAGTATTCTAAATCTTCTCGTCCCCATTTCATAAGACCAGAATCAAATCCTCCCGTCTGCTCAAACATGTTCTTTCGAATGCCAAAGCAGGCTCCAGGGATCGCTGGCACCGGTTGAATCTCTGTTTTTGATGTTGGTGCCACCCACGTTGGTTCGAGTAATAAATCCTTAATCGTATAAATATAGGCCACTCGATTCGCTTCCTCGAGGTATGGAATCTTCAGTGTGGCGGCTCCGACTTTTTCATTCTCAAGTTGTAACGCCAATTCACTTAACCAACTCTCATCTGTTGGAATCATATGCGAATCAAGGAATACAAAAAGCTCTCCGTCTGCATGTTTCGCCCCCTCGTTCCGTGCCTTTGCCGCTCCCACAGAGGTTGGAAGAGATACCAACTTTACGTTGGGAACTCCCTTCTTCAAGAAGTCACACGAGTTATCTGTGCACCCATCAGCCACCACCACGATTTCAAAATCGGGATAAGTCGTGTTCTCAAGTACCCCGAAGACCGTTTTTTTCAACCAATCACCTTCGTTGTACGAGGGGATGATGACAGAGAATTTTTGGACCATTAAGTTTAATTATACCATGTTTTGATACAAATTACAAACCCTTCCTCATCCACAAGATTCTTCATCAGTACCACACATAGCGAGTCCTTCTGTTGTTTCATGTGTACGAAAGACTGTAATGGAATTCGAACAATCGTCAAAAAAAGAAGGAATGCTTTCACCCTTCCCAATCTTTAATAATCAATTTCTTTCCTCGTTTTTTCACCACAAGCTTTTGCCGTTCTCGCCACCCGAATTCTTCTTCGAGCCTGGTTCCACTGAGGTCACCACTCGAAGTGAGCATTCCTCGCTTTCCTCAGAGCCGATGGTCGAATAACATTCAAAGGGATAGTGACATAGTAACTACTCCCTCCAACTTTTGTAAGCTCTTAAACTGATTCTGGTGCGGGTTTTAGACATACTATGATATTTGTTAAGTACGTATTCGAATACGTAGAAGAGAATGACAGAAAAAGAAAAGAAGATCACCCGATTCACTCAAGAATCTTCCAATTTTACCTAGTGGGCCAACTTACTAACCCTTAAAGTTCTCTTCGAGAAGCTTTATCAAGACATCCGCATTCGTAGGACGCTCTACAAACTAGACCAATACCGAGAACTCAAACAGATGTTCTGCGCCCCGACAGCAACAAAGAAGGGAGTTTGTCTTACTTAGCCAGTAGTTGCTTGAATCAAAAGGTATTTCTTTCTGAGAAAGACTTGACAAAATGTATTTAATTCGTTAAAAAGACATTGCCTTATATTAAAGAAAATGGAATTTAAAGAAAGTGAAAGTTATCTGATGTCAGAAGATCTTAGAAACATGGAACCTGATCGGCTTTTAGATTTAGAAGTATTTGAAGTTCATCCTGACGATCGACATTATGTAATTGCTCAACTTGTGAAGTTAAAACTTGGCGCTAAGAAGGGTTCAATGGTTGATGAAAAAATTGATAAAATTGATGCAAAAATTAAAGAATTTTCAAAGTAATTATTGAAGTCGAAGTAAAAATACTAAGGACTTTTGATTATAAAAAACAAAGCTCGGTAGAGTTTCTTTAATAATCCGCTAGAAATTCCCCGTCCCGTCAGGGCGAGGGATGGAAAAAATCCTAATGAAGTTTTGTTATCCAAAACAAAATTAGGACAAGCTTCGCTTGAATTCAGTTGAAATGCCCTGTGGCGTAAGCCCAGGGATATTTACTTTATGACATCTTATTGAACAATGGTGGGCATGCGAGGACTTGAACCTCGGACCTCTTCCTTATCAGAGAAGCGCTCTAACCAGCTGAGCTACACGCCCGAATTTGTTGTGAGAACGGGGAGATAGTATAAAAAATTACTTTCCTGTCAAAATTTTGTAAAGCAAAAACTAATAACAGGCAATGCGCTCAGCGCTTCCAAGCAGATTCCAAGTTTTTATCCGATTCCAGACAAGCTGGAATGACAGGAGAGATTAAATTGAAAATTGGCAATCGAAAATCGAAAATTCCCTCATTCACTTACCACTTCAATCGGAGCAATCGAAGCGACGATCTTCTGAATCCCTCGACCAGAGAATGCGACCGATAATACATCTCCTGCGATTTGAATGATGGTTCCCTCTCCCCACTCAGCGTGACAAATACGAGTTCCAATTTGGTACTCGGTTTCATTTTCGGAGATCCCAAACAATGCTTCTTTTCTGTTTTTGGGTGGCGCGTGGAGGATGGATTCTTTTGCTTTTTGCAAACCTGCGTCGGGCACTCGACGACCATAAAGCGACGAACCTGCAGAATGGCTCATCTTTGCTATTCTATTGTGCTCTGTGCACGCATCGTCAAGTTCAGAGATGAATTTTGATGGCGCTCCGTATTCTGTTTTTCCAAAGATCATCCGTTGTTGCGCATGAAGAATCGTGCATTTTTTTTCTGACCTGGTGATCGCTACATATCCAAGCCGTCGTTCTTCTTCGAGTTGTTCGGCGGAGAACTGTGAACTGGAACTTGGGAAAATCCCTTCCTCCCATCCAGGGAGAAAAACGACCGGAAACTCCAATCCCTTCGACGCATGAATCGTCATCATCGTAACCGAGTCGGCGTCTTTGTTGAGATTATCAAGGTCGGAAATCAATGCCACTCCTTCTAAAAAGGCTGCCAGTGAATCATCGGCACTATCGTATCGTGTCGCTACAGAAAAAAGCTCCTGCACATTTTGAATTCTCGCTTCCCCCTCTCCTGATCCATCATCGAGGTATTTCACATATTCAATTTTTTCAATCAGTCTATCAAGGAGGATCGAGATAGGTTCTTTTTCTGCCACCTTTTGGAGTGCTTGAATCTGTGTGTAAAACTTCTTCAAAACTTCTTTCTTCGAATCAGAAAGCTCTTCCATTCCCTCTGCGCTTCCCAATACTTCCAAGAGCGACATTGTATAATTCTCAGAATATTTCTTCACCACTTCAATCGTCGCTGGTCCGATCTTTCGCGTTGGTACATTGATAATGCGCAAGAACGCAATGTCGTCTCGTGGATTGAATATTAGTCGCAAGTACGCCACGATATCCTTGATTTCTTTTCGGTCAAAAAAGCGCGTTCCACCCACAATCTGGTACGGAATCTGTCGTCGCATGAACGCTTCTTCGAGTGCTCGACTCTGTGCATTCATTCGGTAGAGAATCGCACAGTCGGCATAATTCACCAACCCGTCATCTTTCATTTTCCGAATCTCTTCAGCGACAAATTCTCCCTCTGCTTTTTCATTGTGCAGTTCGTGCACCTGTATCTTTTCCCCTTCTTCATTTTTCGTCCAAAGCTTTTTTGGATGCCCTGTTTGATTGTATCCTATGAGCATATTCGCGTTCGCGAGGATGTTGGAAGACGATCTGTAATTCTGTTCGAGGGTAATCACCTTCGCAGCAGGAAAGTCTTTTTCAAAATTCAAAATATTGGTGTAGTCAGCGCCTCGGAAACTATAAATAGACTGATGATCATCTCCAATCACGCATAAGTTGTGATGTTCGTCGGCGAGCAATCGCACCAATCGATATTGCGCGAAGTTGGTATCCTGATACTCATCGACCAATAAATGGTTCCATCGCTTCCGATATTTTTTCAGTACATCGGGACATTGTTCAAAGAGTTCAACGGTCTTTTGGAGAAGATCATCGAAATCGAGCGCATTGTGCTCTGCGAGTCGTTTTTGGTAGAGCGGAAAGAGTACTTTCACGGCTTTGGTAAACCGATTTTCTCCCATTTCCACGGTGTCGAAGTACTCCTCGGCGCCAAGGAGAAGATTCTTGGCTGAAGAAATATGAGACAGAACCGCTCGGAATTTTATTTCTTTCTCATCAAATCCAGCTTCCTTGAGAAGCAGTTTCATCAAACTCTGAGTGTCTGCTGTGTCGAAAATAACAAAATTCTTATTTATTCCACAGGCGAGCTGTTCAATATCTGCACGCAAAATCCGCACACACACTGCATGGAACGTCCCAACGGTTGGCATTTTATTTCCTAACCCGGGTTCGGTTTTCCTAACCCGGGTTAGAGTCAAAAGTTTTTCGATTCGCGTCTTCATCTCGTTCGCCGCTTTATTGGTAAACGTAACGGCCAAAATTTTATTTCCCTCTACGCCGTGGGCGATGATGTTCGCGATTCGATGCGTCAGACATTTTGTCTTCCCAGATCCAGCACCAGCTAAGATTAATAATGGTCCAGAAAGGACTTCCACGGCTTCCTTCTGATGGTCGTTGAGTGTGTCAAGAATTGGATTCGTCATTTTTTGTGAGGGGAGTGTAGAGAAAACATTTCCAATTTTCAATCGCCAATTCCGAAGTTTTAAAAAAAAATGTGCCATCCTCCCCCTTTGAAAAAGGGGGAATGAAAGGGGGATTTCTTAAGAAATTATAAAATCTCCCTCCAACTCCCTCTTTAGAAAAGAGGGAGGGAAGAAAAAGAATTATCGATATCTTTTAATTTTTTTTTCAAAAATCTTCGTGCTTTCTGCTTTTTTTTCTAAAGACTCTTCTGGAATTCCGTTATCTAAAACTTCCTGTTTATCGAATTCTAAAAACAAAAATTCTCTTTCTAATATTGTTTTGAATATATTCGTTGTATTCCATGACCTGTTTTTTTATCTTATAGGATTCTTCACTGCAAACTATTTTTTTAAATAAGATTGAACCATCCTTTTGATTTACAAAATTGATGCTGTTCTCTTGTAAGGTTATACAAACAATTTTTAGCAAATCGTCGGGATTGACCGGCTGTTTCTAATTTATTAATACAAATTTGCATTTGCTCTTTTGACATGCTTTCTTGACAGTATTTGGCAAAAAGAAAGTAATTATCAGCGGTTATTTGTTTTTCTAAACAGCTTTGGAGCTGTTTATTGGTAAAACTTCTATGACAATATTCTGCGATTCTCATGAAATCTAACCATGATTCCTGTTTATTTAAACATAATTGAAGTTGTTTTGATGTGAGGTTATTTTGGCATGTTTTAGCAATCCAAAGAAAATCGAAGCTATCTTTTTGTTTATCTAAACATACTTGTATCTGACTGGGAGCAAGGTTGTTATAGCAATCTGTGACGAAATCCATATGATCTTTAGCGGTTTTTTGTTTGTTAAGACATATTTGCAACTGTTTTTTTGTAAGATATATTTGGAAAGAATTAGCAAAATACTGGCAATCTTTAGCACTTTTTTGTCCATCAAGACATATTTGCACCTGTTGTTGAGTGAGAGAGTGGGCATAAGCAGCAAACATGAAATAGTCATTAGATGTCTTTTGTTTTTCAAGACAAACTTGAATTTGTTCTTTAGTCAGATCGCCTTCGTCCGCATATCTGCACGTTTCGACAAACTCTCGATATTCACTTGCAGTTTTGAATTTTTTAATTTTAGAATTGAATTTTTCTTTTTTCATTTAGTATAAAAAATTGAAAATAAAGCTACCCCGAGACCCAATATCGTAAAAACCCAATTCAATATTTTTTCCCAATTAACTTTTCCAAACCGATGACCTTTTTCTGTTAAATAAGCAGATAGATCTTCCTGGTACCAAAAATCTGTGTCCTTTTCGCAACGGATTTTTTCTCTTAAGTAAGACTCCTCATACAAAAAATCTAAAATTTCCTGAAGATGCTTCCTTGGAAATAATTTTTTCTTCTTTTTTTTAATAAGCATTTCTAAGTCTTCTAAAGATTTCCCCTTTTGAACCGCTTTCAAAATCATTCTTTGAAATTTCATCTCTAGGATTATAGCTAAAAAGAATAAAACCGTCTCCTACTAAATGGAGGAGCTTTTCTTATATCCAAATTTCCCCTTGAATCAGGGATTAAAACATGGTCTTTTATATGCAAAAACAAGCCAAAAACACCTATTATGGGCATTTTTTAAAAAATAAAGTTGACAAACCCCCTTTAGAAACTAGAATCCGCCAGCTTTTTGAG
>CAZEON010000026.1:0-15401 GCA_964513975.1 uncultured Candidatus Peribacteria bacterium | reverse complement strand
ACCCTCACAGACTTCCTTATTCCAATTTGTACATGAAAAACTTAGGACTTTTTAGATAGTGCTTATTGACGAATAAGTATTATTATGATACAATCATAACAGTTCTTTCAAACTATCATCAAAAAAGTGGAAAGTCATTTGCCTCTGTGTGAGTATTTTCTTCCTTCTTGGAAGGAAGCTCCCAAGGACACTGTTCTATACAGAGAGGCAGATTCCTCTTTCCACTCAATTTTATTTTTTTCTTTTTCTGGGGACTGAGCGATGATCGTTTTCACCGTTTTGTCCCCGGAAAAATTTCGCGGGATCGCTTGGTGTTATGCCAAGGATATATTTAATAATCTAAATTTTTCGTTATGAAAAAGAATGTAGTATTTAGTGGCCTGTTCACAACCGAACAGGGAGAAAGAATTGTATTTCAAGTTGTTGCAGGTCCTTCAAATGAGGACAAAATCGGAAGTTGCTCATTTGGCAGTCCTGTGAAGTTTACTCTTCAATTATATCAACATCCTAGGAAATTAGTTGTTTCTGGCGTTGTAGATACCTGGATTCCAACTAATAGGGATCGATCTACTAAAGATGAAATTTTAATGGTTCGTATTGTTCCTGAACAAAAAACACGGAACGTAAAAGTAAATCTGTCACCATTTAAACCCAATACAATTCTTAGAATTGTCTGGAGTCAAAGAAAACGCGAAGGAATAGCAAGTATTTTCTCTGAAAATGAAGCACTTGTAAAAGTGCTTGAAGAAAGAGCTAAAATACATTTCCAAAAACCTCTGAGTGCGTCAGAGGGAATAATTAATAAATTTCAAAAAGAGGAATAGTCTATAATGCAACCAGTATCACTTTGATGCTGGTTGTTTCCTTATACAACTTTCCCATACAATACATACCCTTGAGCAGGTTCAGGGCTGTGTCCTGAACCTCACGTTTAAAAACACATCCTGTTTGAAGTAAAATAGAAATATGAGGAGCAAGACATAGCCATTGCTCCTGCTTAAGAATGCGTAATATTTTCACGAATCTTAATTACGTAATCGATTACGTAAACAAAAATATTTTATCAAGAAAAGCGTGTCAGAGATTGACTTCTCAGTCGTTCGATTTTTTAGCTAGCAACAATACTCTTGCTCAGGACATTAAGAAGAAGAGACCCTACAACACCCTCGTCATCCTCGCTGAAAGCCTGTCCTCGTTTTTATCGGGGAAGGATCCTGTTGTAGAACCTCGTTTGACCTGAGCGAAGCGAACTATACTTTATGTCGGTACTTCAATATTTCTGAAAAAACGATAACACCCCCATAGGATTGCCGCCAAGCGACAATGACGAGGAACTTTTGATACATTACTCTTCATTAATCATTATTCATTATCCACCACCTTTCCATACAACACATACCCCTGCCGTGACACGATCTCGACATCGACCTCTTGCCCTGTAAAATTTCTTCCAGCTGAAAACTAAAGCAGGTTCAGAACTATATCCTGCTCTCGAGAGCCTCCCCTCGGGGTCTGAGCTCGGGGTCGAAGACGACCCTCAGAAAGAGGAACCCTCTCTTTAAAAAAACATCCCATTTGTACTGAAAACTGAAACATGAGAAGCAAGACACCTTTCAACACAAGTTCAAGGTCAAAAACAGCCTTGCTCCTGCTTAGGAAATTATTTTATTTACTTGTGAAGATATTTCTTCAAATTCAGCTTCCACTGGTACCACAATTTTTATTAGTGCCACTTCTCTGTTCCATTCGATTGAGCTTGTATCTAGGATAGCAATCACTGGATCATCTTTTTTAAGTTGTTCTGCAATTTTGTGTTCTTCCTTCTTCAGAAAATATCGTCTTACTTCTCTTCCTTTTTTTTCTCCTCTCTTTCTTTCTAGTGTCGCCACAATTAAATTAGGTTTCTTTTTAGTAATGACTCCTTTTACATAAACAAGATCTTTTTTTTCTGATTCCATCTTCTTATTATACCATATATAAACTCAAAAAGCGAGAATGTTGATGTCATTCTGTCCCGCCCTGCGGAACCAACATCGCACAAATAATTCATCTATGTAAAAAATAAAATGAAAAACTAACATTGGTTCCCTAATTAAGTTCAAGGTCAAAGACAGCCTTGCTCCTACTTAGTGTAAACAAACTTACTCCTGTTTGAATTATTTACGTAAACGTTTACATAATCGATTACGTAATCAAAAATATTTTATCGAGAAAAGCACGTCGGTCGTTAGTTTTTTCAACTAGCAACAATACTCTTGCTCAGGATATTAAGAAGAAGAGACCCTACAATACCCTCGTCATCCTCGCTGAAAGCCTGTCCTCGTTTTTATCGGGGAAGGATCCTGTTGTAGAACCTCGTTTGACCTGAGCGAAGCGAACTATACTTTATGTCGGTACTTCAATATTTCTGAAAAAACGATAACACCCCCATAGGATTGCCGCCAAGCGACAATGACGAGGAACTTTTGATACATTACTCTTCATTAATCATTATTCATTATCCACCACCTTCCCATACAGCACATATCCCTGCCGTGAAACAATTTCTACGTCCATTTCCTGTCCCACCAAATTCTGTTCCGCAGGAAAATACACTTCAAAAAATTCTCGACTCCGTCCCGTGTTCTGATACTTCCCCGTGGGCAGTTCTTCGGCTTTTTCGACGAGCACTTGAAGTATCGTACCAATAGATTGCTCTCGCTTCTCCCAGGAAGCTTTTTTAATGATGTCATCAAAGTCGTGAAATCGTCGTTTCTTTTCTTCCCCTCCAATGAACTCTTTCTCCATTCTGCTAGCAGGGGTGTTTTTTCGTGGTGAGAAAATCGCGGTGTAAGAAAAATCAAACTTCATCCGCTTCGCGAAATCACAAAGCACCTGAAACTCTTCCTCGGTTTCCCCTGGAAATCCCACAATAATATCTGTTGAAAGCGTGCACGTCGGTATTTCTTTTCGAATCCGAGCAATAATCTCTTCGTATTGCTCAACCGTATAATTCCGATTCATCGCTCTCAGTACTCTGTTCGATCCATGTTGCACAGGGAGGTGGATGTAGGGACACGCGGTTTTCATTGAGGCAAGCGCGTCAATGACGTCATCAGTGAAATCTTGCGGATGTGCCGAGGTAAATCGCAATCGCGACAATCCTTTGCTATGAAGTTCATCTATTTTTAAGAGTAACTTGGCGAAACATTTTTCTCCTCCGTCGGTATAGGAATTTACATTTTGCCCCAGCAAGGTGATTTCTTTCGCGCCATTTTGAACGTGTTTCGCACATTCTGCGAAGATTTCATCTATTGGCCGAGAGCTCTCTCGCCCCCGTGTATAAGGCACAATGCAGTACGTGCAAAACTTATCGCATCCTTGTGTAATAGGAACAAGCACTTGTACCAAATTTTCAACTTTGGGATTTATAAGAAAATAATTCTCTTCAATATTGGGTCCGGACTTAAGACACCCCAAGTCAGGACCCTGAAAAAACAAGGAGAAATCATGATCTGGGAAATGCGATTCAAGAAGTTTCGGCAGTCGTGCCACATCCTCAATACGAAATACTAAATCAATCGGATCACTGCGAAGAAGCGCATCTTTGCTGTTTGAAGAATCTCCGGTCTGACGCACCATACATCCAGTGACAGCAATAAGGGTGCGGGGACAATCTCTTTTTTTCTGCACCATAAATCCATACGCTTTGTCCTCTGATTTCTGCCTGACAGAACAGGTATTCACGATTTGAAGATCTGCACATTGATTCTCCTCAACACGCGAAAAACCACACTGTTCCAAAACCGCCGACACTCTCTCTGAGTCGGAATAATTCATCTGACAGCCATGCGTTTGAATCGCGTAGGTTTTCATTTCCGCGAAATAGTGCATGAAGACGGAACAAAAATCAACCCACCCCTTGTCATTCCGAATGTAGTCGAGGAATCCCTTTCCATGAAGAAAAAACAAAGCGATTTCTCCGCTTCGGTCGAAATGACAAAAGGAACTTTTACTTTTTAACTCTTAGGCTCTTTAACTCTTAGACTGTTCCTCAATACAATTTCGATACCGATTTGTTCCCCACCACATTCTTCATTACTTCCGCAAACAGTGGTGCCATTGAAATAATCTTGATATTTTTCGCTGGTTTCTCGATCGGCAAAGTGTCGGTAAAGACCGCTTCTTTGAGTCCCGCTTTCATCAAATTTTTCTGAGCATCTCCCGAAAGAACAGCGTGTGTTGCGCAGAGATACACGTCTTTGTTAGCTCCATTATCAATCAATGCTTTCACTGCTCCAATCACCGATCCCCCTGTGTCCACGATATCGTCGACAATAATTGGTGTCTTTCCTTTCACGTCTCCCACGATGTGGGTCACTTCTGATTTGTTATGTTCTGGTCGTTGTTTGTGCAAAATTGCAATGGAAACTCCCAGCGCATCTGCAAATTTTTTCGCGTCTTTTGCACCTCCCGCATCAGGAGAAACAATCACTGCGTTTTTCAATTTCTTTTTCAAAAAGTATTCCACCAAGTATTTTCGTGGATTAAGATTGTCTACTGGACAGTCGAAGAATCCTTGGATTTGGTCTGCATGTAAGTGCATGGTAATGACGTGGTCAGCACCCGCAGATGCAATCATCTTCGCGAAGAGTCTCGCTGATATCCCTTCTCGTGGTCCATGAATTTTATCTTGTCGGGAGTACGGCATGTATGGCAAAACCACGTGCACACTCTTGGCAAAACTCTGTTTCGCGGCATCGATTAAGAGAAGCAACTCTACAAGATCGTTGTCCATGTGCCCCGTTCTTCCCGTTTGAACGATAAATACTTCCTGTCCTCGAAATGTTTCATCGTACTTCACATATTTTTCTCCGCACGAAAATGTTTTAATGGTTACCTTCCCTAATTTACCTTTCAGATACTTGGAAATCGCTTGGGCAAACTCTGGATGACTCGAGCCGGAAAAAATCTTAAAATTATTCATCGACGGTATTTTGCGAAATTTTGAGGAATTTGTAAACTCCCTTCGTACATGACCCCTGAAATTTCAATTATCACTGTGAATTTTGGAAGTGCTGAAAAAGTAAAAGCACTTTGGAAATCGCTTCAACAATTTCCTCCACACAAAGAATGGGAATTTATTGTCGTAGACAATCATTCCGCGCGAAACGAAGGAACTGAATTGACGACTTTTTTAAAGGATTTCGACAACGTACACGTGATTACATTGGCTCGAAACACGGGATTTGGAGTCGGAAATGAAGAAGGAATAAAATTCACGAAAAGTGAAATAATTGCGATTGTGAACCCTGATATTGAAGTTCAGTCGGGAACTTTCGATGAACTCACGAAGATTTTGGAAGAAGAAAAAGTGGGAATTGTGACCCCCATTATGGAAACTCATGATGGAAATTCACTTCCAAACGCATGGGATTTCCCATCTCCTTTGGATCTCCTCTCTCGACGTTTATTTGGAAAGAAAGAAGTTGTGATAGCACAAAAAACCACCCCAGTCGCATGGGCACAGGGAAGTTTCCTTATGATGCGGAAGTCTTTTTTCACTGATGTTTTAAAAGGATTCGATCACCGGTATTTCTTATTTTTGGAAGATACGGATCTGTGTCGAAGAACATGGAAAGCGGGTTACCAAGTGCTCCAAGTGCCGAACGCAAAAGCCTTTCACGGGGATAAACGATTGTCGGGAAAAGGCATCTGGCAGTCACTCAAAAAGAAAACATTCTGGATTCATATCCTCTCGGCATTAAAGTATTTTTGGAAATATCGAGGAAAGTCTCAACCTGAAATTTTCTAGGAAATGCTGATGAATAACGATTTTCTATAAAATAATAGATTTTTTCAGAAAATTTATTTTCTTCTGAAAGAGTTTAGCCAATCGCTAAGCGATTGAAGAAAAAATTGATTTGGTGGAAAAAGAATTATTTTTAGTTACTGTTTATTTATCAACCTTTCCTAAGTATGAAGATTGCGGACACCCATACCCATCTGTATTTCTCTGCGTTTGATAAAGACCAGAAGGAAGTCATTGAACATTGTCGCCAAGCGGGTGTTAAACTTCAGGTACAAATTGGATGTGATGAAATTTCGACACTCGCCGCACTGAAATTAACACAGGAAAATGATGATTTTTATTCTACCGTTGGACTTCATCCGTGTGACGTGAAGGTATGTTTCGATGAAAACAAACTGCACCGATCGTCAGGATTTGAGGATTACAAATTGAAAGCGAAGACCTTTGATGAACTCTTCGCAATGTTTGAGGAGTTGATTAAAGAGAACGGTGAGAAGATTGTAGGATTCGGAGAAACAGGTTTTGATCTGTATCACGAGAACTCTGAGGAAATTTTCAAGATTCAAACAGAAGTGTTTCTCAGACACGTGGAACTCGCGAAGAAATACGACAAACCACTTATTGTGCACGGACGCAATTCCGAACAACAAATGATGGATTTCTTTTCAAAGAATATTAAACCCGGAAGTGTTCGCGGTGTTATTCACTGTTTCCCCGCTGGTCCTGAATATGCAGAATTCTTTACCAAAAACTACGGATTTTTCATTGGAATTGGAGGAACAGCAACCTACCCAAAGTCTGAGAATATCCGCGAAGCCATTGCCACAACCCCGATTGAATTTATTGTTACCGAAACCGACGCGCCATTTCTCGTGCCTCAAAGTCTACGGAAAACCGTAAAACGAAACGATGCAAGCCTCTTGCCCGAAGTCATTGAATTGATTGCGGATATCAAAAAACTCCCCATTGATGAGGTGTCTGAAATTTTATTCAAAAACGCAAAACGACTGTATCAACTGAAATAGAGTTCGAACTTCACACAGTCATTAAAAAGCAAAGTTCGAACTCAAAAAAACATCAATTATCTTTTACACACTCCTCCCGGACAAAAAGGACAGAGCGGATTTGTTACAAAAAGCCCCAGAAGAACAACAAGCGCAAGCACGTGAAAGAGTGCTCCCATCATGTCTCCTCCTGGAATCATGACAAAAACAAATGCCATAAGCATGATCATAAAGAGTCCAAAAAGCGACAATTTATAAAGCCATGCTGGAATAAATGGACCTGTGATAACAAAGAGTCCTCCCAATATTTCAAAAATCACAACGACCCAAAAACCAATTGTGAGCATAAGCCCCGTCCACCCAAAGAGTAATCCGAGCATACCCTGAAACATTGCTGGATCCATGAACTTTCCAATTCCAGGAATCAAAAAGAGCGCTCCAACTGCAAGACGCGTAAGACATTGTGCGACAGCTGGTTTGTCGCAATAACACATTGAACATTTACCCATAATATTTTAGGTTAAAAAATAAAAAAGCGTCTTAAAGTGTATAAGACGCCTTTCAAAAAACAAAATTCTTTTTACGAAAACTTCGGAACGAGATTTTCAAGTAAGTACTCTTCCGTTCCTTTTTCGTCTCCTTCGTAAAGCTTGAAGATAATATCGAGTGCTTCTTCTTGTGTGTTTACACAGAAAATATTATCAAGATCGTGAACACTGATAAGTCCGTCTTTAAGTGGATATTTCCGTACCCATTTGATCAATTCGTGCCACATTTCCCCCATCAAAATAATAGGAGTATTATCTGTATGTTTCACTTGCGCGAGTTGCCATGTGTAGAACAATTCCAAGCAGGTTCCGATTCCCCCCGGAACCACAACCGCTATATCTGACAATTCCATAAACGTATCGAGTCGACTTGAAAATTTGTGAAAGTGTTTCTTCAAATCAAGATGCTTATTCGCGTGTGCTTCCATTGGAAGATCGATCGTAAGTCCAATTGAATGAGCACTATCATTTTGTGCTGTACTGTGTCCCAAATTTGCAGCATCCATAAGTCCTGGACCCCCACCTGTCACTAAGTCGATATCTCGTTTCCCAATTTCATGGGCCAAGTCTCGTACTTGTTTATAAATAGCGTCATCCTTTTTTATTCGAGCTGATCCAAAGATTGCCACTCTGAAGTGGTCTTCGTGACTCATCCCTTCCCAGAAGCTTTTTTGTGTGTGTACTTTTTGCATGTGAAAAATAATTAATTCTCCTTATTGTACCACAATTTAACACGAAAATCAAGCGTGTCAGACCAAACTCTTTATGATTCTTATTGTTCTGTGAGCCCTTTTGCAATTTCTTTTCCTCTATCAACCCCTGGTTGATCAAAGGCGTTTATTTCCAAAAATTCTCCCAAGAAAACCACCGTTCCCATCCACAGTCCGATCAACTCTCCCAGTGATTCTTCTGTTAAATTGTCCATTTTGATAATGCAGTTCGGACGGTGAATCTCTCTCAGGCTCTGTGCTGTCGCTTTTAATTCTGCATTTGCGATGATCCCGAGCGTCGTATTATCGTGAAAATCATTTTTTACAAAGATCGTAAAGAATTCATCTGGCCCCTCAGTAAGAAGTTGCAACAACGAATGTTGATCGGTCGGTCCAATCGCTGAAATCGGGATATACCCTTTTCCTTCTTTCCCTGTTGATTCAGCCACCAACTGTGTCCACCAGTCGCCCATCTTTCGAAGTAACGCAACGTATGGGAAGTGAACCAATTTCGTTTTTCCAGAGTTCACAATCGCTGAAGCCAATTGAAAAGGAATATTTTCACTGGCCGAAGGTGATTGGAATTGCATTCGCATTTTCTTTGCACCTTCGATAACCGCCTTCACATCAATGTCTGCAAAGAGTGCTGGCAGGATTCCTACCGTCGTGAGTACTGAAAATCGGCCTCCAATATTAACGGGCATAGGAACGGCTGGAACGGTGTTTTTCTCTGCCCATGTCCACAATGCACTTCCTCGTTCAGTAATAACAATAAAATTTTCATGCGGTGCTTTTTCCCAAAAGTGATCCAATAATTTTTTTGTTTCGAGTGTCGTTCCTGATTTTGAAATCACTATGAATCTCGTTTTTTCGAAATCCTTAATTGTACCTACGACCACCGGATCGATCGTATCAAGCACCGCGAGGTTTTTTCCACCCATTCCATCACGGAGCATTTTTGCCCCCAGTGCCGATCCCCCAATTCCCAAGACCACTGTTCGTTTCAATGGTTTTTGTTCGGCTACAAATTTCTCAAGCTCTGAAATATCTTCATCCAGTACCTCAAAAAATCCCTGATCCTTTTGTTTAAACGCTTCCAAAAACGGCACAATCTTTTCTTCTTCGCATTTGAACTCCGCACCTGTGAAATCAATGAAAATCATCGTCGTGAGTATAACGGGTTTTAACAGAGAAAGAAAGACCGGATCAAAGTCACCAGTCCCCAGACAATTCCGAGAAAAAGGAAAAAGTATGCCAGCGGAATAAATCCAAATGGTTCATACAAAATCCCATTCTCATCAATCGATAAACCAATGAGATTGTACGCCGTCCCACATCCCGCCCCAACTGCGATGAAGGCAATGGCGATGAGGTAGCTTTTTTGTTTTGTTTTCATAAAAGAATTGTAGTCAGATACGTATCCTAAGGATACGTATCCCAATCAAGCAAATTGGTGGAAGCATATCCGGACTTGAACCGATGACTTCTTGCATGCCATACAAGCGCTCTAGCCAGTTGAGCTAATACCCCCGTCGAAAGCGAGTGTAAAAAGTTTCAAAAAAATGTAAACTGATCTCGATGATTGGACTCCTTCACGGACAGGTTTCGGAAATAAATGAGAAAGAAATTCTTCTTCTCACCTCAGGTGGGGTTGGGTATCGAGTGATGCCTGCGGGAAGTTTATTAGCGAAATGTAAAAAAGGAACCGAAGCCAAGATTGAAGTTCTTACGATTGTCCGAGAAACCGAAATCTCCCTCTACGGATTTGGAGATCGGCAGGAGCGAGATCTTTTTGAGAAACTCATTGGCGTTTCTGGTATCGGTCCCAAGACAGCTATCGGCATGGTGTCGATTCCAACAGGACAATTTATGAATGCGTGCGAAACAGGCGATGTTGCGTTCCTCACACGAATTCCAGGGTTGGGAAAAAAGACCGCTGAACGACTCATCATTGAACTCCGAGGAAAACTCGATCTCTCAAAAGGAGACGATATTCTTCCTCCATCACAAGCGTTTATCGAAGCGGGAGATGCCTTGGAAAACTTGGGATACGACAAACATACGATTCAAAAAATTCTCAAAGATGCACCAGTGAAGGCAACCGCTGAGGAACTGGTGAAACTCTTTCTTTCTTCGAATGCCTGATTTTATTACTCACAGTCTCGAAACATATTACGGTCTAGATTTTTTGGCGATGATTTTTTCCCTGCTCGCCGTGTATTATCTTGGAGGAAAGAAACGCATCGGATTTGTACACTATCTGATTGCCAACGTTCTCTGGATTGTAGTAAATTTTATTGCAGGCATTGTTCCGGGTGTGATTCTGAACATTGTCCTCATCGTCCTCAACTTCCGAGGACTCCTCAATTGGCGAAAAAATTAATTATGTCATCCTGAATTTATTTCAGGATCAAACGTCCCGAAGTTATTGCTTGTGAGAGCGAAGCGAGTGCATAAACAAAAGGTCTGATTCCGGAACAAGCCCGGAATGACAAAAAAGAAAAATGACAATCACAAAAATCCTTCTCTGGCCTGACAAAATCCTTGCCAAGGGCATTGTTTGGCTTATTAAAATGTATCAACGCACGATCTCTCCTGATCATTCTCCTCACGGGGAAACCCACCCCTTCCGTGGATGTAAGTTTTATCCATCGTGTTCTGCATACGGAATTCTGGCGCTTGAAAAATACGGATTCATCTGTGGTGTCCCCCGAATTGCGTGGCGACTTTTGCGTTGCAATCCATGGAATGACGGTGGCGTTGATATGCCAAAATAATGTAGGGACAAGGCATGCCTTGTCCCTACCGTAGAGGCGCGATTAATCGCGCCTCTACGAAACAACATCATTTGTCTTTTCCAATGAAACTCATACACTCTCCCTGAATTTAAATCTCTCACACAAGTATGATCGTCCTCTCCATTATCGCTTTCCTCGTTATCTTCTCCGCGCTTATTTTGGTGCACGAATACGGACACTTCACCGCCGCAAAGAAATCTGGGGTAAAAGTCGAAGAGTTCTCTCTTGGAATGGGAAAGTTACTGTGGAAAAAACAAAAAGGCGAAACCCAATACAGCCTTCGGGCCATTCCTTTTGGAGGATATGTGAAGATGCTCGGAGAAGAAGACAAGTCTGACGATCCTCGGAGTTTTAACAAAGCCAAACTCTGGCGTCGAATGATAATTACACTCGCAGGAGTGTTTATGAATTTCGTAGTGGCAATCCTCGCCCTCACGGTGCTCTTCACAGCGGGAACCAATCCGATTCTCATTACCGACGCAGACGTAGAACGAGCAGAAGCTGCAGGACTTTTAACCCTTAGTGAAGAAGTAAATGAAGACGGAAAACGAGAGCTCATTGAAATCGTTCCGATTCAAAAACCATTCCCTCAGTCTCTCCTCTTTGCCACAACAGAAACCTACCGAATCTCAATTGCCGTGGTACAAAAAGTAGGTGAAATTCCGGTAGAAATCATCAGAGAACGCCGGATCCCCGAAGGCCTCGCTGGTCCTGTTGGAATCGCTGAGATCACGCACAAGATTATGCCTCTCGGGCTTCTCGCGTTATTGAAACTCTTCGCGCTCCTCTCCATCTCTCTCGGAGTGATGAATCTTCTCCCAATCCCAGCGTTGGACGGTGGACGATTCCTCTTTCAAATTGTGGAATTGGTAACATTCCGCAAACCCCCAGAGTCATGGGAAAACGCCATTCACATGGTTGGGTTCATTCTTTTGATGGGATTACTCGTTGTGATTACGTGGAACGATATTATGAGAGTGTTTTTCTAGAATTGGGTGTATAATTGAGGCGTGTAAAATAAAAGTCTTTTTTTATGACTATTTGGGATAGCATTTATAAAAAACATCAAAAAGGTGGTGTCGCTTGGACAACACTTGCAGAGGAAGTTCATCCTTTATTTAAACAATTTTTAAATCAATCTAGTTTTGAACATAAATATGTTTTAGATATAGGATGTGGTACTGGAAAATATCTAAAATTCCTATCATCTAATGGCTTTAAAACCGATGGAATTGATTCAAGTAAAACAGCAATTGAAATGACAAAAGAAATATTAGAAAATGAATCTAAAATTTTTTATCATGATATGTTTACATTTAAAATACCAAAAAACAGATACGATCTTGTTCTTTCTATTTCCACAATTCAACATGGTACAAAAGATCAAATTCAAAAATTGATTAACAAAATACATGAGACAATTATCAAAGATGGAAAGATCTTTATTACCGTTCCTAGTTTTGAAAATTGTAAAAAATGGCATACTTTCGATGATCGTGAAAAAATTGAAAAAGGAACGTTTATTCCATTATCGGGTCCTGAAAAAGGATTGCCTCATAGCTTTTACACAAAAAAAGAAACTCAAGCACTATTTTCTGAATTTAAAAACTTGAAACTAGATCAAGATGAAATTGGTCGTTGGATTGTTCGCGCTTCAAAATAAATGTTTTTCGTCGAATCAGATGTGTTCACCCGGTCCGTGATATTTTATAATCCCCCGTCCCCCCTCATTTACATTTGACAATTTTGTCTTTGGAAATACAATCGCGCGGCTTCGACAAGACTTACTATGAACCAAGAAACATATCCACTATCGGCTGAAAAGAGAGACTGTTCTCACAAACACTCAGCTCGTGACATACGAGGTGCAGGACGAGTCCCAGCAGTAGTGTACGGACACGGAATTGACCCAGTGACTGTTTCTATGGATTCATCAGAGATTTTGCGAACCTACCGAAAGGCAGGAACTTCTGCATTGATTGATTTAGATGTGGACGGAAAGAAAGTAAAAGTACTGGTGCAAGAATTGATGTTGCACCCAGTAACAAATGAAATTTACCACGTAGATTTCTTTGCTGTGAACTTGAAAGAAAAAACAACGGTAAGTGTGCCTCTTAATTACATAGGAGACTCCCCAGCGGTCAAAGACCACGGAGGAATCTTCATGAAAGACACCGACACTGTGGAAGTACGATGTTTACCATCAGACATTCCTCATTCATTGGATGTGGATCTATCTGCGTTGACGGAAGTTGGAGGTCACATCTCACTTTCTGATTTGGTTATCGATCGTGAACAATTCGAATTGCCACAAGACGAAACAACATTGCTCTGCTCTGTAATCGCACCAAAAACTGCTGAACAAGAAGAAGCTGAAAACGCTGCTGCTGATGCCGCTCTTGCCGAAGGTACTGAAGAAGATGAAGAAGGTGAAGCTACTGAAGGCGAAGAAAGCGAGGAAGGCGAAGGTGGTGAAGAAGGCGAAAAGAAAGAAGAAGGAGGTAGCGAAGAAGGTGAAAAAAAGGAATAATAGTTGTGTGAACACACTAATTCCAAACGCTGTCTTTGAAACTATGCGCACCTACGGGGGCAAAGTTTTTGCGTTGAACGAACATCTGGAACGACTCTTTCGTTCGGCAGAGTTATTGGGAATTGACCCCAAACATTCTCAGGCCGATGTTTTGAGAGAAATTGGATACTGCCCTACTGAATCAAAAGTACGGGTTCACCTCACCGCGGAGAAATTCACCGTACAGATTCTTCCACTCCCCTCAGTTGATCCCAGGATTTATAATGAAGGAGTGATGGTCTGCGATCGCGTATTCGAGCGTCCATTCCCACGAGCGAAGTACGAAACCCTCATGTATGAAGAGATATTGAATGCACAGGGTGAGTGTTTTGAAACTCTGTTTTTCAGTAACGATGGATTTTTGCGAGAAGGAAATATTTCCAATGTGTTTGCTGTCTTTGACAGGAAAGTCGTGACCCCTAAGAAAAAAATTCTCCTCGGCATAACGCGAGAGAAGGTGGTTCAATTAATCGGAGAAAATAATATTCCGTTTGAAGAACGAGAGATTTCTCGAGAAGAGTTAATGACAGCCGATGAGATATTTCTCACCAACACCACAAAAGAAATTATCCCCGTACGGAAGTGGGGGGGGTGGGAAGGGAATTCTTTTGATGTATCGCAAAAACTGAGGGCTTTGTTTTCTTAAATCACTTTAATTCCAATTATTTTCAATTGCCAATTGCCAATTTTTGAGTGTTTAATTTGAAAATGGAAAATTGAAAATTCCACTAGCTTTCCATAAATTTCTCGATTTCCGCTTTACTCACACGACGTGGCATGGCTCTTTTTCGTGCAGAAATTTCTGAACGCATTCGGAATACTTTCCACCATTCCGACAACAATTCTGTTTCGAAGATGAGAAGGTAGAAAAACACCTTCATGTTATACATGAATGTCGCTCCACGAATCGTTCGAGAGAAATCTTCAGAAAAGTTTTTTTGAAGCAAAATCTGGTGATTGAGATATGACAATCGGTTCACTGCTCGCGGTTTCTTTGATCTGTTTCGAATCAAATTCCACGCCTTTCGTCCAATCGCGTGCACCGTTCGATCATGATACGCCGTCGCGTGTGGAGAGAAATGTGCCTTCCATCCAGCCCATTGCAGTCGGTAAGCGAGATCAATGTCTTCTTTGTACATAAACATAGACTCGTCAAAATATTCTTTATTCCCTTCTTCATTCACAAACGCTGTATCTTCCAGTGCTTTTTTTCGGTACAAAACCGCTGCCCCAGAAACTCCAAAGAGTTCTTTTGGTTCATCGAATTGTCCGTAATCCACTTCCCCTTGTCCGATGTCTTCGAACCGGTGAGATTTGAGAATTCGAATTCCTGCTGAGTCCATAAAGTTTGTTTTTCCCATTTCACGAGTCCCCTTGAGGCTCTTGGCAAAAGCATCATAGTCCCATCGCTTAATCTTTCCTCCAGCCGATCCATAGACTGGCTTTTGGTCAATCGACTTAATAAGTTCTGAAAGAAAGTTGGGTTCAAAAATCATATCGATGTTTACACATCCGTAAAAATCAGAGTCTGTATTTTTCAAAATTTCATTGTGACTTCGTGCAAATCCAAGATTTTCTGCTGATTCAATCAGTCGAATTTCTGGGAATTTTTCCGCCATGATATCAACCGTGTGATCGGTAGAAGCGTTGTCAAAGACAACGATTTCGATGTTTTCATAATCTTGTCCGATAAGCGACATAAGACATGGTTCGAGATATTTCTCTGAATTATGCGCCAATACTCCGACCGTAATCTTTGCCATATGGTCTGAAAGTTTCCGATCTACTAAATCAGGTCGTCGTTTTGCAACTCGCTCCGGATCGAAGGCTTCTTGTGCCAAGATACCCGCCTCGAGTAATGACTCATGCGTTCCCGCATCGACCCACATTCCAGAAATTTCTGAAGCACGAAGCGTTCCTTTTTTAATGTACAAATTATTCACGTCTGTGATTTCAAGTTCTCCTCGTTTTGAGGGCTCAA
>CAZEON010000025.1:0-15715 GCA_964513975.1 uncultured Candidatus Peribacteria bacterium | reverse complement strand
TGATACTCGCCGCCGTTGAGCGGAGGATATGTCGTCCCATGTTGATTGAATTGATGTCCGCATGCGCAAGCAAAAAGAGCAGTGCCATCTGTGCCGTTGCAGCTTTTGTCGAAGCCACAGCTTTTTCAGGTCCGGCATTAATTGGCAGATGCACATCTGCCATTCGCGCAATGGAGGAACTTTCAACATTCGTAAGAGCGAGAATTTTCGCACCTTGTTTCTGTCCTCGTTCGAGAATTTCCAACACATCCGCCGTCTCTCCAGATTGAGAAACTGCAATAATCGCTGTGTTCTTTTTTACAAATCGTTCAAAGCTTGGCATCTCTGACGCCGGTACCACGTTAATTTTTCGTCCACGGATTTCTGCAAAGAAATACTCTGCTGCCATCGCGGCTTTGTGCGCTGTTCCACACGCCACAAAATACGCTCCATTGGCTTCTTGGAGCAACTTCGCTGCTTGCAGTAACTTCTCATCTTCATGATTAATAGCTTTCGTGATCGTATCTTTTTGTTCAAAGATTTCTTTAATCATAAAGTGGGGCCATTCTCCTTTTTCCGCTTCTTCCACTTTCCATGACACTTTAATGTTTCGTTTTTCAATTGGGTCACCTGTTCTGAGATTTGAGAATTCTGCCTTCCCATCTTGGACATATATCATCTCATCGTCGTCGAGATAATTCACAACGTTCGTTTTTTCCAAGAACGCTGGAATATCTGATGCAATAAAAGTTTCATTTTTCCCTCGCCCAATAATCAGTGGGGACCCGCGTCGAGCAGCAAATATTCCTTCTACTCCTTCAATCATAACGAGAATAGCAAACCGACCTTGTATGTTCTCGCAAGCATACCGAATGGCCTTTTCTGTTTTCTCCCTTGTAATCTCGTTATCTTGTAATCTTGTAATCTCGTCATTAATCATGGCAGCAATCACCTCTGTGTCTGTTTCTGATTTAAATTTAAATTCTCTACCGAGTTTTTCTTTCCAGTCTGTATAATTTTCAAAAATTCCATTATGAACAAGTGTTACTCGTCCCACTTGGTGCGGGTGCGCATTTTCTTTTGTCACGCCACCATGCGTTGCCCATCGGGAATGTCCCATGGCTTCGATCCCATCTGGAAAGTCTCGCGTAACATCTGAAATTTTTCCAACTTCTTTGTCGACAAAAATATTGTCTGGCGTTCTAACCGCTATCCCCCAAGAATCATACCCTCGATATTCAAGTTTCTTGAGTCCTTTAAGAACGAAAGACCCTGCTTTTTTTGATTCTCCGGAAACAGCAAAAATGCCACACATCGGGGGCGATTATTAATGAAAACTGAACAATTTACAATTTTCAATTGCCAATTTTTAATTTGAAGCTCGTGATCTCTTAAACTCATGATTTTCTTCACCCCCTGTCAATCTGTAGTCGCGAATCCATATTCGCGATAAAGCCGTACAATTTTTTATGCAGGCGTCGACGACATTGGGAAATGTCGTCTGCAATATTTTTTTTAAGCTTTTAAACTTTTAGACTCTTGGACTTCCCCTAAACTTCCCCTACAAATGAATTTGACAGTTTTTACGTTTTCACTACACTCGCTCCGCTTTATACCTGACTAACAAGGAATAATATGTTGATGATTCGATTCGTTCGTGTGGGACGCAAAAACCAAGCGTACTTCCACCTCGTTGTAGCTGAAAAAGCTCGTGCCGTTCAAAAGAAAATTATTGAGAAACTTGGACACCTCTCTCCTCACGTAAACAAGGGAGAAGGAGAATTCACATTTGATGCTGATCGTATCAAATACTATATCGGAAACGGAGCGCAAATGTCTCAGACAGCTGCTCGAATTTTGACAAAGAATGGTTTCAAAGAAGCGGGCGCATTCGTTGTTGCTCGACCAACAAAACCAAAGAAAACACCCGCTCCTACTGAAGCGCCAGTTGCGACAGAAGCACCTGCCAAAGAAGTGAAGGAAGAAGTTGTAGCTGAATCCGACTCCGCAGAAGCTACCCCGGACAAGGAGGAAGTGAAAGCGCCTGCTGAAGAAAAAACTAAAGAGACTCCAGCTGAGGAAGAGAAAAAAGAAGAGGAGGAAGTAAAGGAAGAAGAAACACCTGCTGAAGAAACGAAAGAGGAAAAAAAGGCTGAGTAATCAGCATTATTTCGTAACTTTTTATCCATGTCTAGCGACTCAAACACTCTCGATTTTGTTCGATACGTTCTCGAACAAGTTTGCCAACACAAAGATGATATCGTTGCTGAGCAAACAGAAGATTCTATCGGAACATTGATTTCGGTTTCTGTAAACGAAGAAGATATGGGAAAACTTATTGGAAAAGGAGGTCAAACAATATCTGCTCTCCGACTTCTTGTTCGAGCAATGGGTGCTCGAGAAAACTCTAAAATTAATTTGAAAGTTCTCGAACCTGTGGCAAAATAGTCACATGGGAGATGATTATGTCGTACCTCCAGTTCACTATGAAGGAGCTCTACAAGCTGTAGACCCTGTTGCTATTCCCGCTACCACAGGCACTCCTGCCCCTTATCCAATAGATACTGTTGATCTTGGTTTGCACTCGAGTGATTTTGGTGGCGCTCTTGTGACCATGAATAACTTCACGATCATCGAGCTCGTCCAGATGTTTATCGTGTATGCCTTCATCATCGCTGGTGCACTTTCTGCAGTCTTTATTTTTGTAGGAGGTGTGTCCTTTATCCTATCAGGAGGAAACGATGAAAAAATCAAGAGTGCAGTGAATACTATCCGATACTCAATCGTAGGACTGATCGTAACAGTGCTGAGTTTTACCTTCATCATGATTGTGGGACGAATCTTTGGGCTCAATCTTCTCGACTACATTTCATATGATCAAATTAAATGTTCTATCAATCGGTTGGTAGAATTTGGGGAAGATCCGACAGACAATTCTTGTAATCGAGTAAATATTGCTCCACAAAGTTTTCGTTGATAAACCATGATCTATTCTTTTTTCGAGAAACTACGCAGAGAAGGGCGGGATTTTTTGTCTGCACTCTTTCCTGAGAAATGCGTCGCCTGTCGTAAAGAGGGTTCATATCTGTGTAAACGACACGATAACCTTCCTCCTGCACCCAAGAATGAAGCCCACTTTTCATCGCTCGACCATGTTCAAGCAACAACGGCATATTATGATTTCGTGGCAAAGAAGATGGTTGAGTTTTTAAAGTTTCGTGGATTTCAGCCAATCGGTGCTTTTATGGCAAAACGAATTGTAGACAATACTCCGCATGCTTTTTGGCATAATGCGGTCTTGGTTCCAATTCCACTCCACTGGACACGGAAGTTCTGGCGCGGCTTTAACCAAGCCGATATTTTAGCTATCGAATTACAAAGACTCGTCCCCGAACTAGCAATCAATCGTAATCTTATACGCGTAAAACGAACCCGTCAGCAAGCAAAACTGTCCAAAAGTGGGCGATCAAAAAATATGCAGAATGTATTTGCTTGGAACGGAAAAACAAAAGTTCCTCCACGAGTAATTCTTGTTGATGATGTCGTAGCGAGTGGATCAACGTTAGATTCGGCAGGAAGGATACTGAAAAAGGCAGGCGTAAAAACTGTCGATGCGGTTGTTTTCGCCAGAGGAGGAAAGGCGAAGAAATAATTTCTGGTTTGTCATTCCCTCGAAGGAGGGAACCCAGGACTCTTGTATTACAAGAAATACATGATGTCACATTATTGCCAATTTCAAAAACAAAGAGCCCTAGGTCCCCGTCTGCACGGGGATGACAAATGAATGATAACCTCGCTCTTTCAATCGTCTCGATTGAAAGCATTTGTTTCTCGTCACTTGCACATATGAATTGCGTCCTGATATTTGTTCATAAAAAAACATTCCTACTGAAACAAGAAATAATGAGGATTCAAGCGAGAACGCTTGAATCAGCAGAAATATTCTAACCCGGGTTAGAATCGAGAAGGTTACCTTTTCATTAATTATTACTCATTCATCATTATTCATTTCCAAAAGCTTTTTGGCTTTGGGACTTTCTCCCGTTATAGACTCAAAAATACTTACATTTCTTTCGAAAACATGGTATACTTAGGGTTTAGGGGGAGAAATAATGCAAAAGGGAAAATGTTAAATGTAAAAATAGTTTATCTTTCGACCATGGACTCTCTTCTAATAAGAACCTGAGAGCGCTTCAAAAATATTGCTCATTATTCATTAATCATTAATAATTACGAACACATGAAACTAGAATTTTTTGGTGCAGCACGGAATGTAACAGGATCAAAACACTTATTGCACGTAAACGGAAAAAAAGTACTGTTGGACTGCGGGCTCTTTCAAGGGCGTCGTCGAGACGCAATTGAAGCAAATCTTCATTTTCCTTTTGATCCGGCAGAACTGGACTGTGTGGTACTTTCTCATGCACACATTGATCACTCGGGGGCATTGCCGATACTTGTAAAGAAAGGATTCACGGGGAAAATTTACTGTACAAAGGTGACAAAGGATTTGTGCGAAATTATGCTCCGCGACTCAGCGTATATTCAAGAGAAAGATGCGGATTGGTTGAAGAAAAAACTCAAAAATCCAGACGCACAACCGCTCTACACGATTCAGGATGCAGAAAAAACACTCACCCTCTTTCACCCGATTAAATACGATGAAGAGTTTGCTCCCATTGAAAATGTAAAAGTAACATTCCATGACGCCGGACACATTCTTGGTGCGGCTGTGGAAGAGTGGATTATCGAAGATAAAGATATCGGAAAGACGGTTCGACTTGGATTTACCGGAGACTTGGGACGGCACCATTTACCGATCTTGAAGGACCCTGTGCAACTCGAAGACCTTGATCTCCTCATCACTGAATCGACTTATGGCTCACGATTCCATGATGAGATTGAAAATGTAGAAGAGAAGCTCGGCAAGGAACTGAGCGAAGCTATTGCTCGTGGTGGAAAAATTGTGATTCCCTCTTTTGCCGTCGGACGAACTCAAGAGGTTTTGTTTATTATTCGAAAATTAGTGCACGAAAAAAAGATGTCTGCCGTTCCGATTTTTGTGGATTCACCCTTGGCAATTAAAGCGACTGAAATTTTTGATAAACATCCTGAGTGTTACGATGCCTCTCTCCGTGAAATGATTGATAGAGGAGAAAATCCATTTAATGCTGCACAAAATGGAGTTCAATTTACTGCCAGTGTCGATGAGTCGAAAGCGATTAATCACTTCCCTGGTTCTGCAATTATCATCTCTGCGAGTGGAATGTGCGAGGCGGGTCGGATTCGGCATCACTTGATAAATACAATTACGGACGAAAAAAACCTTATGCTCGTCGTCGGATTTATGGCACAAAACACCTTGGGGCGAAAACTCGTGGAAGGAGAAAATCCAGTGAATATTTTTGGAGAACCCTACACCGTAAATGCTGAAGTGAAGATTTATAATGCCTTCTCTGCTCATGCCGATCAGCACGAACTGATTACCTTTGCCGAAGGAATTGGAAAAGCAAAGTCCCTCTTCTTGGTACACGGGGAAGATGAAGCGCTCTTGGCTTTTCAAGAAAAATTACGAAAACTCGACAATCTTCGTGCTGCCGATATTCATATTCCTACCCCTGGAGATATTTTTGAGATTACGAAAGATAAGACATGGAAGAAAGTAGATGAAAATCCAAATGGTCGAAACATCCTCGGGGGAGACTGGGTAGACTTGAAATAATGAAGAATTAAGAATGAATAATATCAAATTCAAGTCCGGACTTGAATTTTTAAGCAGGAATCGATGACATTGGAAAGTGCCGTCTACAATTAAAATCTAACCCGGGTTAGAAATTCTACTTTTATTAATCATTACTCATTTATCATTATTCATTACCAAAAGCTTTTCAACTTTTGGACTCTCAAAAAGCTTGACACTGGAGGGCTTTTTCGTACTATCGCGCAGCAGTTTTTTAGAAAACGCTTCCCATGTCACGAACTTGCAAAATTACCGGCAAAAAACCTTCAAGCGGAAATAATCGTCCGTTCTCTCTTAAAGCAACGAAACGTGTGTTTCGTCCGAATCTCTTTGTAAAAAAGATGATCAACCCAGAGACAGGAAAGGTTGAACGAATGAAACTCTCTGCAAAAGCAATCAAGACAATCAAGAAATGGATGAAAGAAAAAGGAATTGAGACTGATATGGAAAAGAACGCAAAGTTGGCAATGACCAAAGCAAAAGAAATGGTGGCGAACAAAAAGAAAACAACAAACGAAGAAAAGGGACGAGTAAAGAAAACAAAACTTACTCCGAAACAAAAGAAAGAACTTCAAGCGAAAGAAGCTGAGGCTGCGAAAAAAGCAGCTCCTACTGAAGTAGGAAAAGACAGAGAAGGCAGGTAATTATATACTAGTTTACACAAAAAAGTCTAAATAAACTTGACTTGGTGTAATTTAAGACTATACTATTTATGTAATTATCCTTATTAAAGATGATAAATAAAGATTTCAACTCCATCATAGAGCTAATAAATACATTCTCAACAGAGGAGATATGTATCAAACACTTAGAGGAACTTCGTTGGAATCAATACCCAATAAGCCCATTCGATAAAGATTCTAAAGTTTATAAATGTGCAGGAGGTCGTTATCGTTGTAAGAACACTGGTAAATACTTCAATGTAAAGACTGGTACAATATTCGACAATACTAAAATGCCACTTCAAAAATGGTTTCTCGCAATTTGGATTATAACTTCTCACAAGAAAGGAATCTCATCACTTCAACTCGGAAAGGATTTAAAGATTACTCAAAAATCTGCATGGTTTATGCTCCAACGAATACGAAACTGTTTTGGGATTGATGATGATTCTAATTTGGGAGGACAAATTGAGGCAGATGAAACTTTCATTGGAGGGAAACAAAAGAATCGACACGCAATCAAAAGAAAAGCAATCATGGGGAGAGAAGATAAAACACCTGTATTTGGAATGGTAGAGTGAGGAGGGAATGTTATCGCAAAGAAAGTAGGAGATGTAAGCGTTCACACACTCACAAATGAAGTAGTGAAATTCGCCAGAGAAGAGGCGCAAATCTTTACAGATGAACACATGGGATACAGACTACTTAAGAGAGTGTACAACCACCAAACAATTAAACACGGACACGGACAATATGTTGACGGAATAGTTCACACAAACACGATTGAGGGCTTCTGGTCGCTATTGAAGCGTGGTATTGTTGGTGTATATCACTTCATCTCTGTAAAACACATGCAAAAATACATTGACGAGTTTTCTTTTCGGTACAATACTCGTGACTATAATGAAGCAGAAAGATTTAATCTCATGCTTACTGGTTGCAGTCATCGCCTAACCTATAACCAACTTACAAAATGAGAAACAAGATACTAAAAGCGAACTACAAGGGAGAATTAGAAATAGGGGAAATGAAAATCCCATGTGCTGTTTTGGAAGATGGAACAAGAATTATAAGTGAGTCTGGAATAGTAAAAAATCTTGGTTCTGTTGGTGGGAAGAATTACAGATTAAGAAGTAAGAATATAGATACTGGACCTATCCCACTGTTTTTGTCATCAAAAGCAATTTTGCCCTTTATAGGAGAGGTTTTCAGCACAATGGACCTTAGCCCAGTTATCTATACAACTGACGGAGAGAACGAACTACAGGGATATAATGCGGAGATATTGCCAAAGGTTTGTGAGGTGTGGCTAAAGGCTCGTGAAAACAATACTTTACAGGCTTCACAGCTACCAAAGGCACTGAAAGCAGAGATACTTATGCGTTCTCTTGCTAAAATAGGTATAACCGCACTGGTAGATGAAGCAACTGGTTATCAATACGACAGAGAAAAAGACGAACTTCAAAAGATTCTCAAGTCATATATTTCAGAAGAACTTTTGCCTTGGCAAAAGAAATTTCCAGATATTTTCTATACAGAACTTTTTAGATTGAATGGGTGGGATTTTACAGTAAGGGGTATTCAAAAAAGACCAAGTGTTATTGGCAAGTGGACAAATAAACTTGTGTACGATGAATTGCCTCTTGGTGTTGCCGAAGAATTAAAAAAGAAAGTTCCCAAAAACAAAGAGGGGAAAAATATAGTGAGATTGCACCAGTTATTAACTGATGATATTGGGAATCCACACCTACAAGCACAAATAAATCAAGTTGTAACACTTTTTCAGCTTTCTGACAGCATGAAACACATGTGGGAACAATTTGAGAAACTAAAAAAACGACAAAGTGGGCAACTAGAAATGCCTTTTAGCTTCGATCAAAAAGGACACACAATAGAACCGACAGAACCGAAGCTCTCTGACTTCAATCAGAAACTCAAGAAAGGATTAGAATTTGACCCGAAAGAAAAGTAGTTCTATAAAAAACGAGTTCTTTGGAACTACGGCACAATGTGAAGCGCGCTTTTTGTGGGTTTTATTTAGTTAATTACAGGTTGGTCTGCTGACAAGCCAATTCTGTTGGTTTGTGGGGCAGACACAACCTGCTCAATTTTCTATTTTTTAATCCATTTATTATGAGTGAGTCTCATACCGAAACCCCTCCCGAGGGGTATCATTGGGTGTACTGCAAGTACATACGACGAAATGGGAAGATTATTTACCCTAAAGGTAAATGCTTTCGGTTTCTAGTGTGCAACTAGTATATCTATTGTGTCGTAATTTTAAAGAACAAATCAAGTGTAAACTTCTATATAATTACCAGAAGGCAAGTGTTGACAAAAAGGCAAAAAAAGCGTAGAGACGAATTGAAAAATCTTTATTGCTTTTCCCTTTCAATATGCCTATTGAAGATAACGATTCCCCTGTTGATTTCGATTATAAGTCTCTCGACAAGCGGATGGCTTTGGAAATTATTACTCCAGACGGACAATTACATGGCAACATTACCTCGCTCACTTTTTTTGATTCAGATGGTTCAAAAACCGTGCGAAAGAACCTTGCCACACTCCTTTCCAATGTCAAAGGGGGCGTTCTCAGGATCTGTTACAAAGACGGAACTAAAAAGGAAGTACGAGATTCGAAAATCATCGGCAATGTCGAAATTAAAAATAATAGGATCTCGCTGTACCTTGAATCACTTTCTGCTCTTAAACCACTAGAATTGGAAGGAGGACGACATCCACAATTATTGAGAGAAGAACTTGAAAAGAAGCTTGAAATCGCCAATAAAAGACTTGAAGACCTTAAGGATTCAAAAGAAAAGAATGATTTAAAGATGCACATAAGAGACTTAGAAAAACAAATTAAAGACATCGATAAACCAAAAGAGAAAAAAATCGCAAAGACGGTATAATAAACCACGATGAAAAAAGTCGTAATTCTGGAAAACATCAGATCCCTGCACAATGTAGGGTCTGTTCTACGTACAGCGGATGGTTCTGGCTGGGATAAAGTCTACCTCTGCGGTTACACAGGCTGCCCTCCTGACCGAAGAATTGAGAAAGTATCATTGGGCGCTGAAGAGTTTATCGAGTGGGAACAGCGCGATTCTGTGGTTACTTTGATAGAAGAGCTAAAAAAAGACGGTTTTGAAGTTTGTGCATTAGAGCAAACTCCGAAAGCGGAGGATTTGTTAGAGGCATCGTTTGAAAAAGATGTGGCTCTTATTGTGGGGAATGAAGTTGAAGGAGTTGAGGAAGCAACGCTAAAACAATGCGACCGACATTTAGAAATTCCCATGCATGGAGAAAAGGCATCGCTCAATGTTTCGATTGCGACAGGAATTGCAATGTATGAGATTGGGAGGGGGAAATAATCCTCATTCCCGCGAACGCGGGAACCCAGTCGATACGAATTTCTTTTTTTCAATGGAACTTTTTAATTGACTGGGATCCTTTCTCCAAGAGAATGAGGGATGTGCTATAAACAAAATCCTTCACATAGCAAAAACACGTTATGTCCAAGGACACATCATGTTTTTCCTGGTGGGCCGGGCAGGATGACGCTCCGCTTTCAATTTTTATTATCTAGTACGTCAAGTATTTCGGTGTGCTTAATCAAGAATCCTGTTATAAGGAAAAGGAGAAGGATTGCACTAACACAATCCCCTCCTTGGTGGAATTTTGATATCTTCACTTAACGTGATGATTCTTTCGGGGCTATTCCTGCTCCCGCGATAAAAACTGAGGATAATTCTTATCTATAGACCTAATGCTTCCTCTTGCCTAGGAGTTGTCATTCCATTTCTCCAAGTAGAACCCTCCAGTGTCTCCTTTCGGGAAATCTTGTTTACACACGCTACAGATATAATTAGTAGCGCAGTAAAGAAATAAAATTATAAAAACAACTGCTTATATCATATACTTAAAAAACAAATATGTCAAATTTTATTCCTGACTTTCCGTTCCTTTGGTATATCTGATAAAGATAGAAGGACATTCGCCGCCTGCTTTACAAAAACCTTTTCTACCTGTTCTCTAGTTAGGTTTAGTTCGTTCTGCTTCTTCATATACATACTTTACTACTTCAAAGAGGTTTTCAACAGCCCTCGCCTCTTCTGAAAATACAATTTGAACTTTTAGTTGTTGCCGATGTTTAGAATGAGATATACTCAATAGACTTATAATGCCGTTATAGGTTCAAACTCAACTGTCAGCATATCCTGAGTCTACCATCCCGCCCCCTGTATCTTCTTTTACATTGAAACATTCTTTGAGTACAGACTTTTGAGAATCTTCTCTCACTAAAAAATAAGGGGAATCACCCCATCCGCCAAGGATGATAAATTGCACTTTATCAGAATCCAAGTTATTAAAAGCGTTCTTTAATTTTCTTTCGTCTTCTTTCACAATGGTATTAATCCATGCCCCTTGTAATACATTGTTGTCATGATTTTCTTTGAATTTTGTTTCAATACTTCTGAATAATTTCTCTGGGGTCGGGGCGTTTGGTTTTACGCTGAAATCAGGAAGCTGTTGTTTCATAACTTCGAAGAAACTCGCTAATCGATTCTTTACTTCAAATAAAACTTTTTTATCTCCGTCATCAACTAGCCAATCTATATTGGTATCGTTCAAAGCATAAGACTTGTTTTCAAACTCAACAGAATATCCTTCTTTCAAATTCATAAGAGGTCGCATTTCTAACAAAAAATCTTCATGTTTGGATTTATTCGTTAATTGAGAGATATAGTTTTGAAGCTGTTGTGAGTTCAGATACTGGCTAGCAACTCGAATTGCTGAATATAAATTACGGATAGGCAAGAATTTATTTGCCCCTGTTATAGGAACTCCGTTGATTTCGAACAATTCTCCATAGTCATATACCAATTCTTTTCTAAGTTTATCAAAAAACACCTTCGCATTCTGTATTTCAGAAGGCAGTATATTATATAATTTAAGGATGTGTGATTCTTTATCTTCAAAAATTTTCCCAATTTCTAAAAAACCATCCTGCAAAGAAAGGTTTTTATCAGTTAGAAATTTTTCAAGAGAATTACTGCTCATTGTGTGGTGGGCCGGGCAGGAAGTTAAACCGTTTCGATGAAAAACTAATGAACAGTCTTTTTTTTTGACACCTCTTCCTTTGGTTTTTCAATGTCCGCCAAGAGAAGGAATAGCCCTGTTGGTTTGAAAGAGATACTTACGACTTCACGCTCTTTCTTTATATAAATCTTTTCGAATAGATGGGGAACAAACTTTTGAATAAGTCCTTTCAGTTGTTTTGCTTCTGTTATTTCTTGACCGTCTTCCTTTAGGTATTCCATATGTCCGCTTCTGTGAATAAGAAGTTGTCCCTCCTCGTCTGGATAGTTCCCTACGAAAAACTCTGAAAAAAGAATATTCAGCAGACTGTGTTTTTGAACAAGGTCTTTCATTTGCATGAATTCCGTATGTATCCCTCCCAATAGGTTTTGTAACTCCAACAAAAGATAGTACTTCATGCTCTTTTTCGTCTTCTGGTTCTGTTCAGTATCAAGCTTTCTTTTGAGTTCTTTGATGGTGTCAGCAATTTGAATACTGAAAGAATGTTGCTGTAACTCTTCGAGATTTTTTATATTATTTTTGTACCCCCTTTCAAGTGAAGAAGTTCCAACGATTGATTTACTGGAAAGAGCGGTGTCTTTTAATGACTCTTTCAGCATTGTTTCCACTTCCTTCGGTGATTTGATACGAATATCTCGAAGAAGCTCTATAACCTTTGATTCTACCTCATCAGCCCGAAAGGATGGGATATGTGGCTCTATACCTTTTTTATTGGTGCTGGCGAAATATCTTCGTACTCGTTGCTCGTTCTTGTTATTGCTTTCCGTTTGTCCATGGAGTCTTGCTCCATTTATCCCACTGAACCCTATTCCCTGAAAGAGAAAGGTGCTTTTTTGTCGACTTGTCTTTTTTCCCCTTACCGCAGAAATCCCTCGTCCATTGCGAGACATTTGTTCTTGAGCCCTATTGAAATCATCAAAAGAGACAGCAGGTTCAAGTGTTGTGAGTACTCCTTCTTCATTGAGTGTTTTTAGTTTCAGATGGGGAGGAGTGTTTCTTTCTCCAATGTAACTTCTGTTGGAGAGAATCTTTCTAATAGTGTCATGCACAAAAGGGCGCTCCTCTACAACTGTTTCGAGTACTGTTTCCTCTTCTGATAATTTCTTTTCTTTCTGAATTCGAACCCTTCTAATATATCCCTCTTCATTTAAACGCTTTGCAAGACCTGTGAAGCCGAAATTTCCCGTATTGTATAAACGGAAAATGCGTTGTACTACGCCTATCTCCTCGGGGATATGTTTTACGAATTTTTTATTTTCATCACCCCATTTCAGTCCATAAGCCATGGGTCCTGTATATTGTCCTCTTTCCGCCTTTCCTTTGTATCCTTCCTTAACCCTTTGCTGAATGTGCTTTCTCTCTTCTTCTGCGTCTACACGAGTCATCATTCTATTTTTCCATTGAGCAACGCTCACTCCATCAGATACTAAATACCCCCGAGGAAAAGTGTCCACCTCCGTATCTATGGCAAAAATTCCATGTTTCTCTTGGAGTTCCTTTTCAAAATTGAGGGTATCTCGAAGGTTTCTGAAAAATCTATTTGCTTGATGAAAGACAATAAAGTGTATGTCGTTATGCTCTTTCACGAAATTTATCATTTCCAAGAATTGAGGTCGCTTTGTGACCCCACCTCCGCTTCCAGCATCTTGAAACTTCTTCACAATCTTGAAATTGTGTCTTTCACAGTAACCCTGAATAACATTCCGTTGTGTCTCGGGTCTATACCCATGATACATTTGGTTTTTGGTACTTTCTCGAACATAAGAAACGACTTTGATAGAAGCTTGTGTCTCCATCATGGGAGTAAATAAAAAGTATTGCCCTCTTCAAGAAAGGCACTTCCTTTGGCTTTTTTCTCAACCTTTTCAATTTTCGTCTTGTCATTCGTTGTGTGCGAATAATAGGTCTGAAACCAATCTGCAATCGCTTGCTTCTTTGCTTTGTCTGAAATCATTGTGTATTCCGTTCCTGCCAAAATGAGTTTTGATTCTTTCATGTATCTTGATTATAAAGAACCATTCCATTTTCCGAAAGAAAACCTTGCAAACCCCACAAACCTCGCCTATAGAGCCGTATTTCGCATTTATTTGAGTTGTAAGAGGAATTCTCGTTTTACTGGTATGTGGATAGTATTTTCTCAAACAAATGTACCTCTGCCGAACTGTGCGAGAAATAGCAGGGGTTTAGTTATCCCAACCAGTCGTAGTGCCACCAAATCTGAAATACAGATAAAAATCAATTGAAAAGTTTCTTTACTAATTTATCTAGTAAGACGTTTACCGTTTGTATCCACATCAACCAAGTATCCATTCAACCAGTCAAATGTAGTATTTGAGTGTGAAGGGTCTGATTCATCAGACCACAAGATAAAAGCTGATGATTGTCCTGATTTATTGGTCGGAGATGAATAAGAAGTGTCTTGCTTAAGGGTTACGGTCACACCATCTGAATTTTCAGCGGTTGTACCACCTTCATCAGTCAAACTCATGAAGACAGCGTAGGTTCGTGATTCGCCAGCAGCGAGTCGTTCCCCAGCAAGGTTAACAGTAACTCGTGCTGAAGTATTATTATCAGCTACAACTGTTGATGGAAGTGTTGTAAAACTCTGTCCAACATCTGGTGTTGCGTTTACCACTTTTTGAGTTGTAAAAAGAGAAGCTCCAGAAGCTTTAAGTCCATTTAGAGCGATGTCCATTGTTACTCGTCCGATTTCAGCATTGTCAGCACTATCACAAGTAACTGTGAATCGGTAAATCTCTGTAGAAGTTGTCGATGGCAAGTTCATTGATGGTTGCGTACTAGATGGTGCAATAGTCATAGCTGTGTTGTACGCAACAAAGTCTTGTCCAACAGCGTCTCCCCATCCGGCGGATGGTGTAGCGATGTCGTCTCCTGTAGCAGCTGTAACAGCTTCAATACCGTAGAAATTACCAAGAGTGGTTGAGTCCAAAGCAAGTTTCAATTTAGAACCTGTTTGGTTTGCTTTGTGAATTCCTCGAATGTCCGCTTTAACAGTTACAAATGTAGAATCATTTTTGGGAACGCGGATTCTATCAGCATTCGCCAATTCGAAATGAAGTGCCCCATTCCACATAGTCTTTTCTTGAATCAATTGACCCGCTTCGTTGTACAATTTGAAGTCAATTCGGTCTCCAGCATTTGCTGTAGAAGTTGTATCTTTATTGATTAAGTACAAATCTTTAACCTGTACTTCGTCATTCTCAGCAGTTAATTTCAATTTTAATACTTCAACATTTGATTGACCAGCAATAAAAATATCAGAAGCCACTGTAGAACCCAAAGAAACTGTTAAAGTACCTGATGAAACAAGACTAAATACAACTCCGTTCAGTGGGTTGTCTTGGGTTAATGGTGCCCCACTAGAGTAGTGGTTTACAAGAACTGTCCCTACCACATTGGTCAAACCCACTTCGACTAAAGACATTCCGAGAGTTCCCGAAGATGACTGCTCTAAAGTGTCGACCACAACGACGAATTCTTTTTGACCCGCTAATGGGATAACCACCGATAAATCGTTGAAGGTGGTTTTTCCGTCTGAGTTCAAGTTCTTGGCAGAACCCTGCTGTGTACCGTCCACAAAAATAGCCGTAATAAAGTTTGAATACGGAAGGGCGTTTCCAGCTCCTTTTGCTGATAATGTAATTGATGATGTCTTCACCTCGGAACAATCATTATTATCAAGAGTGAATCTCAAAAAAGTTACATCATTTACTCCTGCAACCAAAATCTCCCCATTACTTGAGAGACCGTCTGTGCGTTTAATACTTACTTCTGATGAACAATTTAGAGAAACACAAACTCCATTTTTAAGATATTGAGAATCTCCACAAATCGGAATACAAACATCTCCTTGTTTTTCATATCCAGAATTACATGTATCCAATTGACATTCTTCCCAGCGAGAATTAGATGTGTCCCATGTTGTTGTTCCTGTTCCATTTCCTACAGAACAGCTTCCAGTCTTAATGTTTGGTAAACATATTCCCCAACGAGAATTGGGTGTGTCCCATGTCCTTATTCCCATTCCATTTCCGGTAGAACAACTTTCGGTCTTAATATCTGGTAAACATATTCCCCAACGAGAATTGGAAACATCCCAGACTCTTTCTCCCATTCCATTTCCTACAGAACAGCTTTCAGTTTCTGGCTGACACGAATAAATATCTACCGGCAAAGCCGGTAGTATTGTGAGAGCCCCTAAAAGGGGCTA
>CAZEON010000024.1:0-16029 GCA_964513975.1 uncultured Candidatus Peribacteria bacterium | reverse complement strand
TTTAAAGCCCAAGGAGCCTTTAGAATGGCAAAAGGGTAGGAGTTCTTTATCCATAACTTAAGAGAGCACTAAGGGCGTTTTAGGTAATCAATATTTTCGTGAAAAATACTCTTTCCCCAATTGCCACAAATACTTGTCGATTTGTTTTAAATCAAACGATTCCAATCCATAAAATTCTCTAAATTTCAGAAGAATATTTTTAAACTCGGAATAGGTCTTTAGGTCTGCACTTTTAAAAGTACAAAATTTATCTTTCTTTTTGAAATACATTAGGATTTTTTTCAAATAGGAGTCGTAAATCGGATATACTGTTGGTTTGTGATGGCTGCAGTATTTTGTCGCAAAGGAATAGAAGTTTTTAAAAATTCCATCTTTTACCTCTACGTAGGCAATTTTGTTCACAGTTTCTAGATTATCTTCGCTTAAGTTTTGATCAATATTTAAAGCCACAATGTGTTTTGCGACCGCAAATGGAGAAAAAATATTGGTACTATAAAAATCATTCAAAGCGCATACTTTTATGAGCACATCATCTAGTTCTGTATTTTGTGGATATGTCTTTGAAAAAAGCTTCTTCAAGCTACTTTCCTGTGACACATAACTATCTAGAGAATCCCATTTTTTGAGATAATGTTGGATTTCTTTTGGAGATGGAGTGGGAATATTCATTTGATATACATTCTTATTTGAGATTATTTTAAAATTCCCCCTCTTCGGAAGATTTACTACTTGGCTCGTTCTCAGCATCAGAAAGCTCCGCAAACTTAGCTTTCATTGTAGGATTTCCTCGAGTTAATTTCTTTATAGTTAAATCTTCAGCTTTATTATTGGCAATACGAAGATTGTTTTCGGAGGACAATAGAGCCGACTTTGTTTTTTCGAGATGACTAATTGTTTTATCTATTTCATCAATAGCCGTTTTAAACTTTCGACTGGCTAAGTCGTAATTTTTTGCAAATCCTTCTTTAAATTTATTTATATCGTCCTCAAAGTTAGTAATATCAACGTTCTGATTCCTCATTAAAGCAAGTTCCGCCTTGTATTTGAGCGAGTTTAGTGCGGCATTTCGAAGTAAGGTAATAATCGGAATAAAGAATTGTGGTCGAATTACATACATCTTTGGATGTTTGTGAGAAACATCAACGATACCAGAATTGTAAAGTTCGCTATCCGCTTCTAAAAGCGAGACAAGTATCGCATATTCACATTTTTTTTCTGTTCGATCTTTATCAAGTTCGCGTAAAAAATCTTCATTTCGTTTTTTCGTAGCGGTCTCGTCTCCTTCATTTTTCATTTCAAACATAATGGAAATTATTTCATTTCCATCATCATCCATCTCTCGATAAATGTAGTCTCCCTTGCTACCACCACTAGCATCGTTATCTTTTTCAAAATAAGCATTCTGAAAACCTGTTGCACGAAGTCTATTAAATTCAGTTTCACAATGTTGTTCCAGTGTTTCTCCAATCATTTTTGTGGAAAGCTTGAGCTTCATATCTTTATAACGCTCAATCGCTTCATCTTTCATTTTAATGATGTCATCCTTAGTTTTAAGCTCATTAGTATGTTTTTCTTGCAGAGATTTTTCGTGTAATTGCTTCTCCGTTTCTTTATTTACTAGCTTGTTTTCTAAATCATCACGTTCTTTTTCAATTGTTTTGATTGCTTCTGTGACACTCAGCTTTTTCTCTACTTCTGCTTTATCCAGTTGGGACTTCATTTCCGAAAGTTCTAATTCTTTCTTTCCTAACTGCTCTACAAGATTACGATCTTTCTCGGTTTTTAAATCTGCTAATTCTTTGTCTTTTTTTGCTAATTCTTCTTGCAACGTATTTTTGAGATTTGACTCAGCAAGCTTAACAGCTCCTTCTTTTTCTTTTTCGGCTATTTCTAGGCGCTCATGAAGGTCTTTTGCAAATTGATCATCTCGGACTTGTTTGAGTATGTCTGCGAATCCAGCTTTATCGACTTTGAAGGCTTTTCCGCAATGTGGGCATTTGATATCCTGCATGTTATTAAAGTTAAGAATTTAAAGTAATTTCTTCGATGCCATCGTCATATCTGTAATTTAAAATGTCTCCTGGAATAATAAGGGCTCTGTGTGATATCACGTAAATCTTAATTCAAGTTGTTCTTTGATAGCTTCCCAATTGTTGCATTTTGAGCTTAAAAACCGATAGTATTCAGGGCTATGATTTTGATATTTCATATGGCACAGTTCATGAGTTATCACATAATCGATACATTCTTTAGAAGCTTTTATGAGTTCTGGATTGAGAAGAACTTTCTTTTTGGCTAAGAAACTTCCCCAACGCTTCTCCATTTTTCGTGTTGCAAGCTCTGGGATAAAGTCATAATTAAACTTTTTGAGCATTTCTTTATATCTTTCTTGAAAAACATTTTCAGCTCTTTTTATATACCATTTTTCTAAAATTTCCTGATTTTTACTTTTATCTTTTGTTTGGAGAGTGATTCGTCCATTTGTGAAATGAACGCTATTTTGATCTGATTCCTTAACAATAAGTCTATATTGTCGCCCCAAATAGAGAAATGATTCCCCCGAGACATACTCTCGTTTCCTTCGATTTGGCTTGAGCCTCTTTAGATCTTTTACCTGTTTCCTGAGCCAAAGAGCCTTTCTCTTCAAAAATGCATCTATCTTTTTTTGACTGTATTCAAGTGGACAATACAAAACTATTTTTAAATTTGGGTAAACTGTTAGACGAACAGTTTTTCGATCTTGATGAATCACATAGTATTCGTGTTCATATTTTCCGTATTTAAAGAGTTTAGGATCCATTAGAATAATTCATGATTTTCGAGAGCCAGCCTCATAATGTCTTCTAGTAATTTAGCTAAATTTTCATTACTGAGCTCTATTTCCATATCAATTTTTACTTTGTCATAAAGATAGTCATCAAGACGACTTTTGATCATCCTTTGTGTGTCGGATTGTTTATACCAATCTACCCGTGTTTTTGTTTCTAGTATTTCGAATATATCTAGAATCACCTGACAAAAAACTTCTTCTGTCATACCTAATGATACGAATCGTTCTTGTAAATTTCGATAAAAAATATCAGCTCCTTTTGTGTTTTGGATACTTTCCGGGAGCGAGGAATCTTCTTTTTTCATTACTTGTTTATTGATCAATCGAGCTTGTTTTAAAGCTTCAATGTCTGCGATCTTTTTTTGTCGCATAGCCTCAAGTAACTCACTTATTTTTTGAGAGAAACGAGTATAGAAAACAGGATCTTTCTCTGCCATCTCCGTAATGGTTCTTTCTGTTTGTGCTGCAATTGCTTCCGCTTTGGATTTATCAGATCCCATTTCTTCAATAGCTTCCTCAAAGGCTTCAGTATCAGTAATGACAATTTCTTTTGTAAGAAGTTCTGCTTCACTAGCTTTAATATTGTCATCCATTATTTTTATCAAAGCTTGTTTGTACCTAGAAAAATCCACTCGATCCGCATAGCGAACGCTCGCAACCTTTCGCAGTTCCATGTATTTTTTGAGCTCTTTTCGATAGATATCTAGGTGTTCAAACTCATGCACAAAATCTTGAAGGACGGAACAGTCTTTGAAATTTTTGAGAAATCCATTGAGCGCATCATAAAACTCTTTTCGTGTCGATTCTTCGCCTAAATATTGTAGATATGCTTCGTCATCATTGGGGATAGTCTTAAATATCTCGTGTAACCCTCCATAAGATTCTTCAAGTTCTCGGATTTTTTCACTCACATCTATAAGGGTGCTTTTTACATCTTCTTCATCGTAGCTTCCAAATAACTGCATAGCCGTTCGAATATTTTGAGCATTCTCTGAATAGTCGATGATATATCCTGCCGTTTTGGGTAGAATTTTGCTGTCATACAAACGATTCACTCGAGCGATAGCTTGCAGGAGATTGTGATCTTTGAGTTCTTTGGCGAGATATAGAACGGTATTCCGTGGAGCATCAAACCCCGTAAGGAGCTTGTCAACGACGATCAAAATCTCGATACCATCATCATTATGCTTAAAACTATCAATAACTTCTTTTTCATAGGTTAAAAGACTTTGGTAGCTGGCTTTTATATCTTTTAGATAAGCATCTACTTCTTTCTTGTGTTCATCTTTATCATCAATGAGTCCATTTTCATCTGATAGCACCAATGCAGTTTTTATTTTTCCTCTTTGGTTGAAATATTTCTGAAATAAAACGGCTGAAAATTTAGATGGAGCTACTATTTGAGCCTTGAGCCCTGTTTCAGAAAATCGTTTCAAATAATGTTTCTCAATATCATAAGCAATCTCAGTAATCCGTTTTGGATTATCTTTGAGGATTTTCTTTTCAATATTTTTTTGTAATTGCTTTGTAAGTTCTTCATCTAGGTCTTCTGTAAGTCGACCAAAGAGCCGATCTATTTCGCTCCGATCTTGATCAAGATCTACATATCGTCCTTCATAAATCAGTGGTAATACGATTCCATCACTCAATGCGTCATCAATAGTGTATTTATCGATAAACTCTCCAAACTTCTTGTTAGATTTTTCGTCTTTGAGCAAAGGAGTTCCTGTGAAAGCGATGTAACAGGCATTGGGAATGACTCGATTCATCTCGATATTGGCATCTCCACCTTGAGATCGATGAGCCTCATCAATAAGGACGAAAATATTTTCATCCAAATCTTGAAACTTCTCTGGCTTTTTACTAGCAGTCTGAAATTTCTGGACAAGTGTGGTCACCACACTTCGATCTTTTTTTTCAAGAAGTTCCAATAAATGTTCACCACTTTTGGCTTGAATGACCTCCTTTTTTAGTCCTGCGTTAATAAATGTAGTTTTAATTTGTCGATCAAGATCTTTTCGATCTGTCACGATCAACACTCGAGGATTGATAATATTTGGATCTTCGATCAAAGCTTTTACAAACATCACCATCGTTAAAGACTTTCCCGATCCCTGCGTATGCCACACGACCCCACCTTTTCGTTTCTCTCCATGTTTCCCAATCTCTTTCTCTTCAACTCGATTGAGTATCTTTTTGATAGCAAAGTATTGTTGATACCGCATCACTTTTTTGATTCCCGCATCATACAGGATGAAGTTTTTGGCGAGATCTAGCACTCTGGCAGGATCAAAAAATGCTACGACACTTTTGTCCTGAAAGGTCATCGTTCGTTCACAGCTCTGCTCATGAGAAAAGGTGCTTCCATTTAGATCTTTGAGCACTTGTTGATAGAGATCTTGCTCAATTGGGTTTGCAATATACTTTTCTACTCGACCATCTAAATCTTTATCATCTTTTTCTTTCCACGTAGCATAAAATTCTTCTGGAGTTCCCAAAGTTCCATATTTAAAATCTTCTTTATTGCTGGATACTAGTAATTGTGGATAGATAAACAGTCTTGGACAGTAGTCTGTTTTTTGATTTCGTAAGTGTTGTTGAATTCCTTTTTCCACTCCAACAGATGCTTTTTTATTTTCTATTATGGAAAATGGTATTCCATTCACAAACACCACAATATCGACTCGGATATTGTTTTTCCCAGAAGCTTTGAATTCCACCGTTACTGAAAAATCATTATTTGTAGGGTTTTTAAAATCAATAAACCGAAAATTTTCTGATTTACTTTTTCCCTCTTTCATAACTTTAATCGTTTTCCCTCCTGCCTTAGGCATGATCATTGAGTAGATTTTCTTGGAAGTATCGACCACTCCTTCGAGTGGAATATTCTCCAGTTCATCAATCGCTTCCTCAATATCTTTTTCTGTAAATTTATAAGTCTGTCCTCCTCTCTCATAATGATTAATCTCCATGAGTTTGGATCGAGCAATTTGGCGAAGGATGAACTTACTCATATCATCACCTCGTTCGGCATCTACTTGTGAGATTGGAATATAGCGATACCCCATATTTATGAGGAGCTCCACAAATGGAAGTTGAGATTGTTTGGTTTCGTCGAAATGTACTTGGGTGATATCCATGGTGTTATTATTTTGAGATAGTTAAATTTTCCGGTGTTCGAATCTGTCCAGTGATTAGATTATTGAGTAGGTATTTCTTTTGGTTTTCGAGTATTTGTTTCTTTTTTCCGAGAGCAGTTATTTCATCATCGGCTGTAGCGAGTATTTTGGCGATGGCAGTTTGTTCTTGAAAACACGGATTTTTAATATAAGTTTTTCTTGCTCCTTCTATCGTGAAAGTTGCTACGGTTGTTATAGATGCGTTATCAAATAACTGTTTTTTTATAAATCTTGTTTTAAATAATTGATTTAAATAGTTAGAATTTATATTATTCGATACTTTTATCCACAACACATTGCCATCTTTAAAATAAAATTTATCAGTGTTTTTTGTGATATAAGTTTTTCCAATACTACCAACTCCTGTAACTAAAATATCTCCTGCTTTTGGAATCCCATATTTTTCTTTTAATTTAATATATAATTCATCTGAGATGTAAATTGGGCTTTTGAATTCATCGTTATTAGATAAATTTATTATTTCACGAGTTCTGTAGAATGGGACACCTTCACTTTTCCAATCTTTTTTTAAAACTCGCTTACTAGAGCAAATTTCACAAACATCTCCCAACTTCACCGTCTTCCACTCCCCACTAAATCCCTTCAATCGTCTTTTTCCAGTCAATAATTGCTGCATCAATCCTTTTTTTATATTTTTCTTGAGTTCTATTTTTCGTATGAGTTTTCCGAGAGCTTTGTCCCATGCCTCGAGGACAGCGACGATGCGGTGTTGCTCGTCTTTATCGATTGGAAAAACTATATCTAATTCTTTCAATTCTTTAACTTTTATCCCCTTTGCAGTTGACCCTGTTGAACGGAAATCAATAACAGATTGTCCATAAGGCGAAAGGAAGAAATATAGTAAAAAATCAGAAGTTATTTCTTTGTCCTTTGCCCTTAATGCTATAGTTCTTTGTCCGATTGCATACTGCCCTTTAGCGGGGAATTTACAAGCCATCCCAAGTGGTGCTTCGGTTGTAAACAGAATGTCAGTTGGTTCTGGAATACCTCGAACCATCCAATCTTCATATTTCAACTCATCAATAAATTCTTGGTTAGAAAAATCCAAATAACCTTCTCGGATATTCCTTGCTGTAATCAAAGGAATTCCGGAGTCAGCTTTCGGTACTGATTTTCCTCGATTATCAATAATCTTTTCTAAAAGATTTTTTAATTTTTCTTGCTTCCAGTCTGCGAGTATGGGGTTAGTCATTTAATTTCTTTCCATTATGAAATACTGATATTTTTGTTTCTTCTTTTGTTTCTCCAAATATCAAATGGAAACCAAACTCATATCCATATTCTTTTGTTAGAACTTTTAAATTATTTACATCTTTCTTAACCCCCTCTTTTGTACAATTGTTCCATTTCTTTATTTCAAAACAAATAAAATCAGAATCAGAGGACACTTCTCTTTTGTGAACAATAATATCTATAAACCGCTTCGTTATTTTACCATTCGCTTGGTCATTAATTGGTTTCCCACCTCGTTTTTTCCATTGTCCTGATTCCTTGTCGTAATAAGTTGAACTATTGTAATCACAGTCCACATAATAACCTCCTCCAAGTTTATTTTGTAAATGATGTGCGAATCGGAAAACCAAACATCGCTCACAAAGATTGTTTCCAAATAAGGAAGATTCTTTTCTATACAAATCATCCAAAATATAATTAATATCTTTTATAAGATTTTCCTGTTGTTGTGCTGTGGAGATGGGATTAGTCATGATTATTTGAAACTAGTTTTTCTTATATGATCAAAAAAATATTCTCTGGCTTCTTTTTCAGAATGGAACTCTTTTTTGAATTCATTTTGTTTCCTATTGTTTTTCTTCACTTCAACTCTAAATTTAGTATTCCTACAAAATTTAGTTATAGAAATTTCATAATCAATATCGCCTTCAGACCCTTTCCACGAAGCATCTGTTTGCGGTTCCCAAGAAATTCCTAAAATAAGACGAGCTAGTCTATTTTTGAATTCGGTGGTTGTTTGAAGTCTTTTTGTAATATCTTTGTGTGTTGCCTTTTTTATTATTGCAATCATTTTTTTTGATACCCAAGGTTGAAATCCTAATTTTTCTATAATATTTCCATTTTGAGTGTCTTCCCTAGATATTCTCATCGTTAACTCCTCCCAATTGTTATAATTATTTACTAATCGAAATAAAGTCATCCCAGCCGCATAAACATCTCTTAACTTGCCATCCTCTTCATTTCTAAAATATTCAGGAGGCAGGTGCGTTGTATAACCTCCCCGCAAAGGACAACTTTCTTCGTGGGAACTTAAACCAAAATCAGACAATTTCCATTTATCATTCGCATCCAATAATATATTGTCTGGTTTAATGTCCCGATGAAGTAACCCCCTACTGTGTATATATTCAATGGCTGACAATATTTTTATAAATTGTTTACATATATAAGTCGTTGCTAGAAAAGTGCTTTTCATCCTTAATCCTAACGATTTATTGGGCATATATTCCATATCAATATATAGAAATTGCCTATTTCTTGTTATATCCGCCTGTGTCACGCGTACAATGTGTTCATGATCCAATGTAACTTGAATTTGAGCCTCCTGTAATGTTTCACGTAACTCCGCTCTGAGTGCTTCTTGAGATGTCGATATTATTTCAAAGACCTTAATAACTTGTTTGGTACTCAAAGCTCTGTCTAAAACATAATATGCTTCCCCGAAACTCCCATTTCCTAGGAAACTTATTATTTTATATTTATCGATTACGTCATCTTTTGTGAAGAACATATTAAAATCCCAAGGTGGTTAATGCCACAATCAATCTCATATTATCATTTTTATATTCCATTGAGGGAAAGCAACTGTCCATGCTTTTTAAAATCTCCGCTTTATCGATTCCCCCAAATTTTCTAGAAATAATATTTCTTTTTGTCTTTTCTTCCGTCTCAATGTTTTCATCACTACAACAAAGATTTAAAACTCCCAATGGTAGAATCTGACGAAGAATGCCTTCTTTATTGTGATCATAATAAATGTTGTATACGACCTTATTAATTCCTGTATATTTCTTAATTAATCCAGATATTTCAGTTTTAATTGTTGCCATAAGTTCTGGTATTTTTTGCCCCTGCGATATGATAATTTTCCCACTATCTATTAGCTCCGTGGTATCTCCATTTTTCTTCATCAATGAATAAAAAATTTCATTTTTCCCGATTTTTATTCCTAGTATTTTTGTCATTTTTCTGATTTAAGAAATATTAAGTTCTTTAAGGTATTGAGCCATCTCTCCCTCAAGATTCTCAATCTCTGGTTCAAGTTCCGCCAACTCCTTCAGGTTCGCCGAAATATCAATCGCTTCCTCTTCCTCAAACGTATCGACATATCGTGTAATATTGAGGTTGTAATCATTTTCTTTGATCTCATCTGCCTTCACGAACCGAGAAAACTTCTCAATTTCTTTTCGTTTGGCATAGGTTTCATAGATCTTGTCGGCATTTTCAGGAGAAAGCGTGTTTTGAGCTTTCCCGGGAACGAATTCCTTACTGGCTTCAACAAAGAGAATGTCTTTTTTGTCTTCGTTTTCTCCGCCCATCTCTCGTGACCGATCCATAATGAGAATTGCTACGGGAATACCTGTTGTCTGGAAAAGTCCTGCCGGTAATCCAATTACCGCATCAATTAAATTTTCTTCGAGAAGTGATTGTCGGATTTTCCCTTCTGCTCCACCACGGAAGAGTACTCCATGTGGGACAATCACCGCAACACGACCAGTTTTTGGCTTCACGGTTTCTAGCATGTGCGTGATGAAAGCAAAATCTCCCTTGTCTTTTGGTGGAATTCCACGATGGAATCTTTTGAACGGATCTGATTCTGCATTTTCTGCTCCCCATTTCTTAAGGCTAAATGGAGGATTTGCTACACATACATCGAACTGCATCAATTTATCATTCTCCAGTAGGGCAGGATGGTTTAGTGTATCTCCCCATTCGAGACGAGCTGAATCTTGGTCGTTTAGAAACATGTTCATCCTTGCGAGCTGAAAGGTGCTTCCTGTGGACTCTTGCCCATAGAGGGCATAGTTTTTTGAGTTGTGGTTTCTTTCTACTTCTTCTCCTGTCATAAGGAGAAGCCCCCCCGATCCCATCGCCGGATCGCATATTCTCGCCCCATCTTTCGGTTGAGCAAGACGAGCAAGTAGTTTTGCCACTCCACGTACGGTAAAGAACTCTCCAGCTTTTTTCCCTGCATCAGCTCCGAATTTTTCAATTAGAAACATATAGGATTCTCCAATGAGATCTCCCTCTACTTGAGTAAGATCAATCTTGTAAAAGTCATGCATCAGGTGACGAAGCATTTTATTTCGGTTTTCCAGTCTTCCGAGCTTGTGTTCAGAATTGAAGTCGAGAGAAGTTAACACTCCTTCGAGCTTCCCTTTGTTGTGCTCCTCTATGGCATGAAATGCTTTATTGATTGAGTTTCCCAGATCATCAGATTCTATTTGTAGATAGACCTCATCAAAAGAAGTTCCTTCTGGTAGATAGAATCGATCAAGTTTCATCTTAGCTCGGATTCGTTCCTCATCCGTTCCAAATCGTTCTTTGTATTTTTCGTGCTGAACCTTTGATAGATCGCTGAGATATTTATAGAAAAGCATGGCAAGTACATAGTCTTTGTAAACATCTGCCGAAAGAGAGCTCCTTGATGAGTCTGCGGCTGCCCAAAGGACTTTGTTGAGTTCTTCTTGAGTAATTGTAGTCATGATGAATTAGGTGGTTATGAGTTTATAAATAGCGTAATCAGCAAGATTTTTATGAATTCTTGCCTTTTTTTCATAGAGTCTATTTCGAATCCTGTGGTTTTCATGGATAACAATAATCATTTTTTGATCTTTTATGCTTGGGAGAGGTATTTTAAGATTTAAAAGGTCTCCTTTTGGAAGTGACCGTATAAGTGTTCCGCTGTTTATTGATTCGAGTTCTGCCTGTCCAAATTTTGAATTGAGAAAGATTTCTACGTATTCGGGCAATACTTTTGTGTTGTCTTGTACCCGTATAAGATACACCGAAGAGGAAGCAATAAGATCTTTATCATTCCCTTTATATAATCCGGCTCGGAAAGTTCCACGATTGGAAAGTACTATATCTTTATCTTTTACATAGGCTCTGCTTTTTTTCTTTTCGAGCGATGTTTTCACAAAATCATACGACAATGTGCCTGATTGATCTATGTTTTTAGCTTGTAACACACAACAATTCCCATGTAGATCTTCTTCAATGGCTCCTCGGAATGCATAACCAAGAAGTATTTCAGCGAAATTTGATAATTGTATATTCACGCCAATAAGCGTAGGTGGATTTCAAAGCCTGTCAAGTTTTTTATTGCAGTATGGTATCGGGGTGCAATTTTATTCCCCCTTCTTTGATCAGTAATCTATCTTTAAAATTCCTCAAAATATCAGTTTTTTCCTTCTTTGAACCGCTTTCTAGTATCCCCACCAAGTACTCCTGAATCGTCACAGGGTTGTCTTCTGATCGATAACGATTCACCTTATCGAGATCTTCTTCAATCCTTCTGTTGAGTCTCAGGTGGTCTGCTTTTACTCTTGTGATGATTTTGGCTACTTCTTCGAAGAGTTTCTCCTCTCGAATGTATTTGCACTGACAGGTTTTTGTACCTCCGTATTTATTGCATTTGTAGTAGGTGTATTGCGTTCCATGACGATTTATGTGCATGGTTCCACTCACACCCGATCCACATTCGTCACATTTCAGAATTTTGTTGAATAAAAAGTCTTTTCGCCCCCATTTTCCCTTCTCACAAGTCTTTAAATTGGCTTGGGCTTGTTCAAATAACTCTTTCGTGATGATTGGTTTGTGTGTTCCTTGATACAGAGCTCCTCCATACCTGAATTCTCCATAATAGAATGGCTCTTTGAGAATTTTGTAGGTTCTACTGAGTCCTACAATTTTCCCTGTACAGCTTCGGAATCCTTCATCATCCAAATATTCCTTTATTTGTCTGCCACTTAGGTTGTTGTGAGCTAAATATTCAAAAGCTTTTTTTATAAACGGAGCTCGTTCCTCATCAATCACAATGGTACTGGGAGCTCCATATTTAAGACTTCTAAGGAGTTTGTATCCAATCGGAACTCTTCCGGGTCGAACACCCATCTCACATTTCGTTCTCAGTCCTCGTTGTACGTTCTTTGATCGATTATCATTCTCCAATTTTGCCTGAGAACACAAGATCATGAGAAGGAATTTTTCATCAGGTGTATTCGTAAATGTCTGCCCGCTTGTTTGAATATTTACCAAGACCTTCTGATCCATCAGGTCTACCAATCTTCCCAAATCCCCAGCATTTCTACTCAAGCGATCAGGAGCCCAAGTCAATATGGCATTAAATCTTCCATCGCTCACTCCTTTCATTAAATTTGTGAAACCTTCTCGATGACCAGAATCTTTGGCAGACTTACTTTCCTGTATTCTTTCTACAATCTTGAGTCCCTTCTTCTCAGCCACTCGTTCCATCTCTGTTATTTGAGATCCAATTGAGAGGGCTTGTTTTTCATCAGATTCCGATGATTTTCTCGCATAAAGACAATACCTGAGCGGTATTTCGGTTGATGCCGATTGTTCGTTTCTCATCACGCCAATTGATGACGCAATGGGGATGGAAGGCTAGGAGGTTTTTAGAATTTCAAGCTCGACGTATAATCAAAAACTTTCATAAAAAGCTATTATTGGTGGTGGTTCTTGAATAAGTTTGTGTACTGTGAGTGTAAATGCATCCGCTAAGTCGTCATGTTTTTCAACTCCAAAATTGACGAGCTGATTTATAAGTAATTCTGCCCCGTTCTTTGGAAACTTAATGCGCCCCTCTTGTATGAGATGTGTTATTGAAGCGATTCGAGATCTTTTGTCTTGTCCACCGATTTTGGCTTCTTCTGCAGGGACATTTTCTTGTTTGAGCAAATCCACTAGAGAAGCCTGATAAGCAACTGATTCTATATAAAATTTTGTGATATTTTCTTTCCCATAAGCCTCGTGGAGCAATTTTATTTGTTCTATTGTTTGGGGCGAAGTAAGTCGCTTATTAATCAAGGGGGGAATCACAAAAAGTCTTAAATTTTTTCCATGTCCGTACACCTTAAAAGACACCATAGCCGTATAATCCGCACTTGCTTTCTGTGAAATCGCTAAATCTACTCCCGTAGCAATATAACGAAACTTTATGTGCTCCTCCACAACCTCCCCGGGGAGTTCTTCATAATATTGTATCCAGTCTCTATGTACCACTTGATCTTCGTCTGGAATGATACGAAGCATAAATTCTCGTTGCCATGAGATTTCGTTTCCGATGGATCGTTTTTTATCCAGTATTTCTTCATGGTTGCAATACATACCCGGCCAGAGACTTTTTCCGTTTTCATCCATAATGGGAAACCGGTGAAACGTTCCATCCATTTGTCGGTCATTGATTCGAGCTTCCAATCGTTTGAGCGTGCAATCTTCGTGAAGGAGATTTCCAATAACAAATAACTGCATATGCTTGGCTCCTGCAGGGATCACTTCCCCCGTGAGCCAGTTGTAAGTTTTATTCCGTCCTTCTTGGGTTTTACTCGATGCCATGTCTTCGATATCGTCACAGATAATAAGATCGGGGCGGTATTGTCCGTGACGAATTCCTCGCATACTTTGTTCCATAGAAACAGCAAAAATTCGGGCATCGTATTCTTTGAAATACAACGAATACGAATTCATTTCATCGCCTTCTTCTTCAAAAGATCCAAAATCTTTTTTGAGTATTTCATTCATTTCGAGTTCTCGACGAATATTTTTAAGATGTTGTCGAGCTTGGCTTTGAGTCTGTCCCACTACCAAGATGAATTTTTTTTGTTTCTTCCCGATAATCGACCATAACGGAAACGATAAATTCACAATGGTTGATTTTCCTGACCCTCGAAAGGCAATAATTGCGACTGTCTTTTGTTTTTCGTCTTCTGTGAGCGTAAATATTTCACGTTGAAAATCTGCTGTTGGAGCGGTGATGTATGAATGAAAGTAGGTATGGAAAAACCAATAATGACTTTCCTTCGCAATTTCCTTCCGAAAAACGTGATTGTGAAGCACCTTTTTTTGGATTTCAGAAACCGATAATTCTAACATATTCATGATTAAATATTTTTTTCATTAGGAAAAATCCCCCCCAAAGTAAGTGCTTTTTGTATCGTTTGTCGTTCGCCTTCTGTTAATTCTTTGTCCTGTACCTTTGCGATCACTTCGACCCTCTGTGCATAGGATCTGTGTCTATTTTTAAGCCAGAAAATAATGGCTGTCATATTTTGATTTTTGATGGCTGACAAGAGTTGTGATTCTGCCATATCGTTCATGAGTTTTACTCCTTCGCAGAGTGATTCATCTGAATTTTCTGAAAATTCTTCATCTTCTTTCCGCCATCGGTAATAGGTGGCTCGTCCCAGTCCGACTTTTTCACAAGCGAGTTGTACGATAGGCGTCTTTTTGAGTTGCTCGCAGAGAGCTTCTTTTTGTTGTTGCCGTTTTTGGTCTGCATTCATTTTGATTGGGGGTTAAGTAATACTACTTTTTCTCCGGTTAATTTTTCCCATCGATCGATGATGACCTGACAGTATTTGGGAATAATTTCGATCATCACACACTTCCTGCGAGTTTGCTCACAAGCGATCAAAGTTGATCCACTGCCCCCAAAGGGGTCATACACTATATCGCCCCTACGAGTGCTGTTGAGAATCAGCCTGCGTAAAATAGATATATTTTTCATTGTTGGATGTAATGTATTTTTTTTCGTTTTAGGACTAATGAGAACGGATTTATCTTTGGATTTAAGAAATTCGTGTCGTCCTTTCCATCCGTACGCAATGAGTTCGTGTTGCGGTAAATAATCGAGTCGTCCGATGACAGCTCCTGTTTTGACCCAAACAAGTAATTGGGCAAGTTTGAATCCTTCTGCGACCAATGCTTCTCGCATCGCAAACATCATCCGATCAGAATTAAAGATGTAGAATGCATTTTTGTCGGTCAGTTGTGTTTTGATGGGGCGAATCCAGTTTTGAGTAAACTGTCGAAATTCTCCATCGGTTTGCAGATGGTCATTGGCAATGGGATCATGTTCGATTTTAGATTTCGCAAAACCTTTATTGCCTTCGACAAGTGCTACCCCGTAGGGAACATCCGTGAGGATGAGTTTGATTTTGTTGCCCCCCATTACCATTTGGACATGAGAAGCGTTCTGGGCATCTCCACAAATGAGTTTGTGTTCTCCCAGCTGAAAAACGTCGCCGATTTTAATTGAGTTTGGTGACATTGTTATTTGGATTAAGAGCTACGTAACGTTTAATAATGAGGTCGCAAAAGGCAGGTTCGTGTTCCACGAGAAATGCCTTTCTCCCGAGTTGTTCGCACGCAATGAGCGTTGACCCGGATCCTCCAAACAAATCCAATACAGCGTCCCCTGGACGTGTACAACGCCGAAGTGGTCGATCATGCAATACACAGGGCTTCTCAGTCGCATGCTGATATTCATTTGTTGGCAATCTTCTCACGAGCCAAATATCGAGGAGATCGAGAATGTCATCGATAGTTCTGTTTCCGTTCGCAATCTCTGGATTGGCAATCTCTGTGAGATTTGAAGCTTTGGAAGATAGATACGGTTTTCCTCGGATTCCATATACGCAGGGTTCGTAACATTTATTAAAAGCAATCTGCGGAGTGACATTCTGATTATTTTTGATCCAAAGACAGACTCTTTTGGGAGCAATGCCGTTGCCTTTATATAAATCCTGCAACAGTCCGATGTAATTTTGGTCGCACCAGTAAAAAATATGTACATCTTTATGACAATGATTAAGCCCGTTTTGCAGTGTTTTTTCTAAAAACACGCGGTATTCCGATTCACTTTTATTGTCATCAGTTTTGGTTCCTCCATACTTCCCGTTTGTCCCGATGCTAAAAAGTCCTAAGTTTTCATCATAAGAAAAGACGGGAAGTCGTATCAACAAA
>CAZEON010000023.1:0-16659 GCA_964513975.1 uncultured Candidatus Peribacteria bacterium | reverse complement strand
GCCAAGCCTTTATCTTTTTTCCAATAGTTTTTTCTTCCATAAAGTGAAAGTATTAGTTTGTTATTCTCAGTGTATCAATTGTTTCAAATTTCTCAACTTCAAAAAACCTTGAACCGCTAAACACAAGGTCTAAAATTCTCAAACAAAACCTTAAATCAATATAAACCTGCAATACATCACTAAATGGTACCCATTGCGTAAAATCCAAACACAACAAAAAAAGCCAATCCTGCTTAGGATAGACTTTAAAGTGTTGAAATGGTGGGCGCTGGGGGACTCGAACCCTCGACCTCCTCGGTGTAAACGAGATGCTCTAGCCAGCTGAGCTAAGCGCCCTTAAGAACGGGTGAATTGTAAGAAAAGAGATTTTAAAATCAAGCTTTCTTTGGAAGAATTACTCCCCCGCTTCGCGGGATCGTGAGCTTCGCTTATCGAACCCTATTTTTGGTTCTCATCTCTCGTGAGAAAACCTCTTTTCACCACAAGGGTGAATCAAGCTTTTCTGGCGGAGTGTATGGGAGCTTATCAGGAACTCGATTCTTTGAAAAACTTTTCGGCAAAACGTGTTCCTATGTTAAACAAATTTAATATTTTGACAATTCCTTCGCTCACTTCTCAACAATATTTCTTAACTATTTTCACTACTCCTCCTAGAAGGGACATTATTTTCGATTCTCCGTTTTTTTTATCTTTTAATTTTCCAAGAGTTTTCCGAAGACTTTTAAACAATTCAATATATTCCAATCCTATTGGCTCTTTATTTTTAACCTGTTCTATTAATTCTTTTACCGAAATCGATCTTCCCTCACCCAATACTATCTTCTCATCCTGATCTTCAATTTTCTCTAAAATTTCAACTGCAAGATTTGATATTTCATCATCCGATAAATATTCTTTGTCTGAATAGCCTTTCATCAAAAGGTCTTGATCATTCTTTATTTGAGTATTATTTTCAAAAATATAGTCTGGAAATATCTTGCCATCTTCTTCTCCACCGAATCCCATGATTTTGGTTGGTTATCAAAAGTCATTTGTCTTTTAGTGCAAATGTAAATAAAAGTCAAGCGAATATATTTAATGGCGAATCTTTGGGAGCTTTTCAAGAACTCGATTCCCTAAAAAACTTTTCGGCAAAAGGTGTATTTGTGTTATACAAACCATCCTCATTTTCATACTGGGGTGATTTATAATTTAGTTCGAATAAATTTTAATGGCGGAGAGGGAGGGATTCGAACCCTCGGTACGATTGCTCGCACAGTAGTTTTCAAGACTACCGCATTCGACCACTCTGCCACCTCTCCTATAAGTACAATGTGCTCGAAAAAGAACGGCACGATTGTATGGATATTTTATTTGAACGCAAACCCTTTTCTTTACTCTCCCTTCTTCATAGCCAAGAGTTCCTCAGGATTAGTCGTTACAATCTTGTTTTCTCCGTAACTCGCAATGATGTGAATCGCTACGTGTTGGTTTCCGGCGAAAAAGAGACCTTGTCCTACTCCTGAATTGAGTAAGAGATACTTCTCACTCTCGGTGAGATTAAAGGTCTTTTGAAGTTTCTCCATGGCGACGGGCGCTTGCCGGAGCAAGAGTTGCATCGAGGAGTTTGTAATAATCGGTTTTCCCCATTTACTTTCCATGAAATCTTCCACATCTTGTGTAATGGTTGTGATTCCAAGGTAATACTTTCGGGCTCGTTTCGTAAGGTTGTGGAGAAAACGTCCTGAATCCTCGTATTGCACCATATGCCAGGCCTCATCAATCACAAGTAATCGTTTTTTCATTTTAGATCGCACCTTGTTCCAGATGAAATTAATCAAGATGTACATTGATACGGGACGAAGTTGTTCTTCCAAATCCCTAATACAGAAGACCACGAGTCCAGATTCAAGATCAACGTTTGTTTGATCAGAAAAGAGTCCGGAAAAGGTTCCTTTTGTGTATTTTTCAAGTCGTGTGGCAAGTGATTTTCCACCTTCCATTGTGTTGAGTACGTTTTCCAAATCTGCCATCACTGGCATTTCAAATTCAGAAGGGTTCTCAGTTTGATTCGTAATTCCTTTGAGTTCGTATGTTTGTAAAATCGCTTTATCCATCAACGCTTCTTCTTCTGGATTCAATTTTCCAAGCATGATGCTCATCAATCCAGAGAGCGCGATTGCGTTTTCTCTCAATAATTCTCCTGGTCGAGTGTCCTCTTCATGCACTGACAACGGTAAATCAAACGGATTAATACGTTGATCAGAGGTCAATGATACTTTGATGTAACTTCCGCCAACGGTTTTGGCTAATGCTTCGTACTCGTTTTCTGGATCGATCACAATCACGTCCGTTCCGAACATGAGAGATCGTAAGATTTCAAGTTTCACAGCGTAGGATTTACCAGCACCAGATTTCGCGAAAACCACTTGGTTCGCATTTTCCAAATTGAATCGATCAAAGATTATCAATGAATTATTGTGTCGGTTAATTCCATACAAGATTCCTTCGTTTGAAGTCAGATCACTTGAAACAAATGGAAAGGTTGTCGAAAGGGGACTTGTATTCATGTTTCGTACCACCTCAATCATGTCTGTTGCTTGTGGCAATGTTGATTCAAATCCACGTTCTGTTCGGAAGTCTGCCGTTCGTGTCATGACGAGTTGCCCTCCGAGAATCGTTTCGAGTTGTTTGGCTGTCTTATTAAGTTTTTCTTGAGTATCTGCATATAATGTGAAGTAAAGACCTACTTGAAAGAACTTTTCGTTTCCTCGTTGGAGATCAACTCTCAATTGTTCAGCATCTTCCAATGCCGTATCGAGTCCCACGTCCGCAACGAGTCCTTTCTTTTCGTTAATGTGCTTGGTTGAAAGCATTTGTGCGACTTTCTTTCGCAAAATTTTCATCATTCGCAATGAATTTGTTGGGTAAACGAAGATTGAAATGTCGAGTGATGCATCAAAATTCACCAAACTATTCATCCAGTTTGATTCCAAATATCGAGGATAACTAAACACAAAGAAGCTCTTCACGTACATTCCGTTCATCTTGATATCCTTGTTTCCCACTTCCATGGCTGATGGAGCAATCAAATCTTTCGCAGAAATTACACCTCGTTGATATTCTTTTTCCGCTTCGATGATCCGTTGTCGCATCGCAGTTGTGAGTTTTTTCTTATCCGTCGCTGGATCAAAATTTTCAAAAAAGTCATCGGCATCACCCATTTCTTTTTCGAGCTTCTTATCACGTGCTTCTTCTGCTTCTTTGTTTTTTGTGAGATGCCCTTGCCACTTTTGTTTTAGTTGTTCCGCTACACCAAAGGTAGGAGATCCTTTCTCCTCAACGTTGGTAATACGGACTTCTCCTACTTGGGGAGTGTCAGTTGCCTTTGGTGTTGTATTTTCGTCAGTCATAATATCTAAAATATTCAAGACATTATAGCATAGAAAACATCGTTTTACAAGTTATAGAGTGGGCTTTTTCAATAGAAAATAGGGCAATCACAAGGAATTGCTTTTACGGGTGCTTTCTTCAAAAATGTAGGAGCCTTCTTGTGATTCCTGTGCCCGTAGTGGTTTGCCATTGGCAAACCTCTACGAGGTGGTTATTATTTTGTCAAATGTCCAGCTGAACAATCGAGTGCTTTATTATTGTGAGGTGGTAGTTCTGTGAGCATATCAATTTTTCCACCCATTATATTTTTTTGAAATTCTATCATCAATTTATGACATTCTTCTGGTCCATGTATGCAAACATCTCCATGATCAACTATGTCGTTGAGAGGGCAATAATTCCAAGCGTCTATCTCGCGTGAAACAGGGTCTCCTTTTTGTAATTTTTCATCGATACATAATTAGCATTTTATGTCTAATCGGTCAAACAAACTTGACTTTTCTTAAAAAACATATATAACAAAAACGCGTATCAATGTTCACGTGAAATGTGTTGGGTAAACAGTAAATTCAGAGGTGTGATACGCGCTTTTTCCACAATTGTGCTCGTAGAGAACACAGATCGGGTTCGTTCCATATGACGGAACGGACTCACCTGCCGTCTAAAAATCTATATTTAGGAGTGGATTTTCATCACTCGCGGGTTTTTATTTGTTTTTGTGTAAGATTTTTAAAATCAAAACGATTTTGTGTTTTGAGAGCAAGACGGCTGTCTTTCTCTCGTAGACCAGTAAATACTGGGCGAAAGAAGGCAGGGAGATACTTTCAACTTCGCGATCCAATGAACGTGAGATCGAAAAACTCGCTACCTTCGGGTGAGTCGAATTCTTAAAGAACAAGTAATTGTACCACAGAGGAACTCTAAATGCAAGCAAGCTTTTGACATATTTCTGAATTTCAGTAAAAAAGATTAAGTGAAATTAACAAATACTCCTGACTGCGATGTAACAATGGAAGACATTTTTTTTGAAGAAAATGTTTTGCTTCTTAATGAAGGGATTGAAAGAGGACGAAAAAATGGAGTGGGAAAAGAAAGAGAAATGATCCCCTACACACTAGAACAAAAGAAACTTATAAAAGATATCTTTTTCGAAGGGATTTTTAATTACAATATAAAACAAGCAACGAAGGGGGAGCCTCTTCTTGCGAATCAAGAAATAAAAGGATATATTCACTATGGAATTCGTACTATTGAAAGATGGGGACCAGAGGGATTAAGTCTGCCGTACATTAGTCCTACAGAAGGGGTGAGAAAGGGGGCGTATGAAGAAAAATATTTTGAGGAGGCCGATGCTCTTGGAAAGATGCTTTTTCAGAATTTAGAAGAAGAATTGGATAGATTGATAGAGGAGCATGGAGAAACAATTCGAAATATCTTACTTGCAGGAGAAAAAATGGTTTTCATTTGTACTCATCCAAGTTTGATTACCCTTCCTGTGGCGACATTGATTCTCAAAAAAGTACAAAAAAAATATGGATTACCAGCCTACGTTGAGAACAATAATATGAGAGTCATTTTAGCAGCAGCAACGATTACACCTATTAAAGAACTGGGAAGTTGGAAGTTACATGTGAAAGAGTTGATCAAGGGGATGGGAATTGATGTTCTTCTTACTATTCCTGACAATCCAGAAATGGAAACTGATTCAGAAATTAAAGCGCTTGGAGATAAATCACGAGTAATTGCTGCTAGAAATTTAGTGGCATTTTCTCGGGAAGAAGGAACAACTTTATCTATAGCTCCAGAAGGAACTACAACACCAATAGAAAATGGAAAGTATAAATTAAAAACATTAAAGAAAGGAGGGGGGACAGAAGGTTCTTTATATCGTCTTGGTGTGAAAGATAATAAAGAAGAAAAGAAACGAAAACATTTCATTTTATTGGGAATGGGAAAAGAAGATATGGAAAAAGGAGAAGAACTTAAACCCACAAATATTAAGATGCGTATGGAAACATTATCTCCGGAAAACTTATCTGATATTGCAGAAAAAGAGGGCAATGATAAAACTGCTTTTTCTACCACAATTATGAAAAAATTAGCGAATCTAGTAGGTGGAGAATATCAAGGTTCTACAGCATCATCTGAAGAGCGTTCTTGATCAGTGCTTTATTAAATCCATATTTCATTCGCATCGGACCAAGAAGTCCGATTGTTCCAGATATTCCAGAGGTTTCAAACCGAGCGACCACCATGGCACAACTCGTAATTTCTTCGAGCAGGTTTTCTTCTCCGATGAATATTTTTATCTTTCCCTCTAAGTCGAGAGATTCAAGCATTGTTCGAAATCGTTCTTTTCCTTCCAAAATTTCTACAATCTGAGCGGCTTTTTCTGGTTGCATCGCAAACTCAGGAGACCGCAGTACGTTTGATAATCCGAGGTAAAACGTACGGTCATTATCAACGGTTGCAAACGCCACATTTCCCGATAACTGTGACAAGAGTCTCACGATATCAAAGAGGATTTCTTTCGATTTTGAGAGTCGGTATTCAGAGATGTATTTTTCAAAAATTGATTGAACGAGTAATTCCTCCTCTGTGTTTTCCAATAATTCATCCACGAAGAAACGGTATCCTTTTTGCGTTGGAACTTTTCCAGCAGACACATGAGGTGATTTAATAAGCCCCACTTCTTCAAGCAAAGAGAACTCGTTCCGTACGGTAGCGGATGAGATATCAAAATCTTTGGACAGGAGAAGAAGCTTCTGTGAAGCCACAGGACTTCCTGTTTCCACGAAGTCTTTGATTAGGGCACTGAGAATTTGAAGTGTCCGTTCTTTCATCGGGGCTTCTTTTACCTAAAATTTTCACAAAAGGCAATAAAGAAAAGCCTATAGTCTCTAGTCAACAGCTTATAGTTGCCTTCGGCAGAAAGGAATTTTTTAATGTAAATTTTTGCAGAAATTTGTTTTTTATCAGAGTTGACTTACCATTCTGAAGTATGATTTTTTGTGAAGTTTGGATACGCGGAGTGCGGGGAATTTTTTCTTGGCATTCAGAACAAACGGTTCAACCTGGAGCTCGGGTGAGGGTTTCTTTTCGCAATCGCGTTCGGACAGGGATTGTGGTTGGCGTTTCAAATCAGAAACCAGAATTCAAGACACAACCTGTTCAAGAGGTGTGGGACGAACAGTTCGTTCCTTTCCATTATATCGAAACAGCGAGAGAAGTTGCTCATGAGAATTTTGCATCTTTGGAAAAAGTGCTCGGCTTAATGGTGCCAGAGAAATTCTTCACATCACAAAATCCAGAGAAACGAGAGACATTTTATAAACTCAGTTCGAACTCTAAGAGTTCGAACTGGAATCCTAAAGGAGTGAAGCAAAAACTCGCACTCGAATTGCTTCAAAAAAATAAAGGATGCATGCGATCTGAAGATCTGCGGAAACAGGTTTCTCTTGTTACGCTTCAGGGGCTCGTAAAAAAAGATATTCTAGAAATAGAAGAGGGAACACTGATATCGCCACTGGCGGTAACCGATAATGGGAAATCAAATATTCTCCTCAACGAAGACCAAGTAAAAGCATTGAAAAAAATTCAGGATTCGAAAAAAACAACACTCCTGTTCGGAGTAACGGGAAGTGGAAAGACTGAAATTTATAAAAAGCTCGCACAGAACGTTTCTCCTGCAGGACAGGTATTACTTTTGCTTCCAGAGATTGCGCTGACGCCACAGCTGATTGCGGAGTTTCAATCAATATTCAAAGGGGCGGTATCCGTGTGGCATTCCAAATTATCGGAAGGAGAGAAGATTCAAGAATGGAAACGCGTGCAGTCAGGAGAAGCCAAGATTCTTATCGGTGCTCGATCGGCCGTTTTTGTTCCGCTTCAAAAACCAGAACTCATCATCCTCGACGAGGAACATGAATGGACATTTAAAAACGAATTCGCGCCACGATTCCACACGATTGATGTGGTGGGAAAGATTCAAGAACGGTTTGATGCCAAAGTTGTGCTCGGAAGTGCCACACCTCGCCTTGAGAGCTTCCATAAGTGTGAAATGGGTGAATGGGACAGAGTTGATCTTCCGAAGCGTGTAGGGGATGTGATGATGCCTGAGATGCGATTTGTAGACCTGAAGAGTGAAGCGAAACGTGGGAATTATTCACCGATTTCGGGAGCACTGGAAGAAGAACTAGCGGATATCCTCAAACAAAAGAAACAAGCGGTAATATTTCTCAATAAACGAGGCTTCTCAGGAGCGACCATGTGTAAATCCTGTGGGCATAAATTTGAGTGTCCGCATTGTTCACACAATATGAAAATGCACCGGAAAAGAAATGACGAATTTCGAATGACGAATGACGAATTAAAAGCGAAGTTTGTTTGTCATGTGTGTGGGCACATGGAACTGTTCCCTAAAAAATGTCCTGAATGCGGGAAAGAGGATTTTGCCTTTCGTGGATGGGGGACGCAGATGGTGGAGGCGGTATTGAAAGAGAAACTTCCCAAACTTCGAATCTTTCGTGCGGATTCAGATTCTATTACAGGAAAGCATGATTTTGAAACCCTGATGAATAAGTTTCATAACTATGAGGCGGATGTACTTTTGGGGACGCAGATGATTGCGAAGGGACTTGACTTCGAACGGGTGCAATTGGTGGGCGTGGTGCTGGCCGATGTGGGACTCAATCTTCCAGACTTCCGATCAGAAGAGCGTGTATTCCAAATTCTTACACAAGTATCGGGACGAGCCGGAAGGCGTGCATCACGGGGAAAGATTGTGATTCAAACATTTAATCCTGAGGAAAAGATTTTTGATTTTGTGAAAACCCATGATGCAGAGAGCTTTCTTCATTGGCAAAAAGAATCGAGACAGAAATCTCTCATGCCACCGTTTAGCTCCATGGCGAAGCTCACGATTTCCGATATTCGAAAAGAAGTGTCCTTTGCTCACGCACAGAAAACATTTAAGAATCTCAAAAAAGTACTTCCAGAAGGGGAGTGGGATTGTCATTTCGCGCCTGCGTTCTTTCCTCGAACGCACGGGAAGTATCATTTCCACGTCTTCCTCAAAGCTCCCAATAAGAAAGCATTGGTAGAATTCCTCACTACACAAATACCACTTGAAGGCGTGAAGATTGATGTTGATCCATCGAGCCTTTTATAATTTTGATTTCAAATAATCCTGTCATTGCCGCTTGGCGGCAATCCTAAGTTTAAATTCTAACCCGGGTTAGAATTTTTCTTTTATTTTTTATTCTCAAAATGGTAGTATTCAAATAATAAAAATTGATTCATGAAAAAACTCATTCTTTCAGTATTGCTTGTGTCAGTAGTTTCCATAGGAGTTGTCTGGGGCTATGGAACCAATCGTATAAATGCACTCGATGATAGTGGACTTCGGCTTTTTGATAATGACTCGAAAGGAATATTTATTGAAGATGGTGGAAATATCGGGATCGGGACGATCACGCCAGTGACAAAATTAGAAATATCAGGAGGAGCAAAAATCGGCACAGAGTCTACTTTTGGAGTGGGATCAACCGAATCTTGTACATCAACATTAGAAGGGGTTCTTCAGTATAATTTTGATCAAAAAACGATGAATTACTGTGATGGAATGCAGTGGGTGCAGTTTGGAGCAAAAGGATGTCCAGATACAGTGCGAGACAATGCTGGTAATTGGTATGACACTGTTAAGATTGGGAATCAATGTTGGATGGCAGACCATCTCAATGTCGGAACAAAGATAGATGATCCAGGTTCTACAGCTATTGCCGCAGCGTGTGCTGGGAATATTGGAGAAGTTTTAACAATCCCGCCAACAACGGGTATAGAGTGTTATTGTATTTCGGCGACCTATGCCAGTTGTCAACGAAGCGGGATTCTTGGAACGACACAGAAATACTGCTACAGCAACTTAGAATCGAACTGTGATACAAACGGAGCTTTATACGAATGGCAAGAAGCCATGGATTTACCCGCGAACTGTGCCTACACTGATTGCTCTGCACAGATAAATACACCCCACCAAGGAATTTGTCCTGATGGATGGCATATCCCTACCGATACGGAATGGAAAACGCTTGAGGGGCAACTGGGAATGAGTACAGCCCAACAAGATAATACTGGCTACCGTGGTACTGATGAAGGAGATAAACTGAAAACAGTTGACGAATGCTTCGGAAGTAGTAATTGTAGCACTTCTGGATTTTCCGCTCTTTTAGCGGGCTACCGACATGTTACAGGAGGCTTCCGCAATAGTGGCTCCTATGTCTACGTCTGGTCGTCTTCCCAGAGTAGCTCAACTCATGCGTGGAGACGGTACTTGGGTTCGGGCTACTCTACCACCTACCGCGATGCAAACACTAAGAGCAAGGGGTTCTCTCTTCGGTGCCTCAAGGACTGATTTGACAATAATGAGTAATTATGAGTTAATAATGAATAATATAAATAGAAATACCCCATTCGATACTTTGACTCTTTGACTCTTTATCTTGCGAGCGAAGCGAGCAAAGGGGTACTCCCGGTTTTCTGGAATTGTTATAATATCTAACCCGGGTTAGGAATAACCCCCTCAATCCCCCTTGTCAGGGGGAAGTGAAACAAGGAATACTATTCATTTGTGCAGGTTCAGGGCTGTGTCCTGAATCAAGACGTTTCTAAATACATCCCGTTTGTACAAAAACTGAAACATGAGGAGCAAGACACAGCCTTGCTCCTGCATTGGTCCAAGAAATTCTAACCCGGGTTAGAATTTCTAAACATGTCCTCGACTTTGATCGGGGACTAGAAGATGAGGAGAAAGGAATGAACTTTAAAATTTCACATTTTTTTCACATTTATTCAAAAAAAGTATATGATACAAAAAATGCAAATTCCCCCTGATCTTTTGGAACAGCTTTTTCAAGCTTACTTTGACGCTCGAAAAAATAAACGCAATACGCACAACCAACTTCAATTTGAACTCAATTATGAGAAAAAAATATTTGCCCTTTTTGAAGAACTAAAGCAGGAGTCGTATCATATCTCTACAAGTATTTGTTTTATCATCTTTCACCCCGTACAACGAGAAATCTTTGCGGGTGATTTTCGTGATCGAGTTATTCACCATTTGGTATTTAATGCTCTTAATCCCACATTTGAAAAAATATTTATCCATGATAGTTATAGTTGTCGCAAAGAAAAAGGACCTCTTTTTGGAATCAAGCGATTAGAACATTTTCATCGATCTTGTTCCAATAATTATCAAAAAAGATCTTTTTTTCTAAAACTCGATATCGAAGGATATTTCATGTCTATTGATCAAAAAATACTGTTTCAAAAGGTACAAAAAGCCATTCAGCAGAAACAAATTCCCTATTCTGAATTTTGGCTGTGGCTTCTTAATCTCATTGTTTTTCATAATCCAACAAAAAATTGTATTATTAAAGGGGATAAAAAAGACTGGCATGGGCTTCCTCACACAAAAAGTCTTTTTTATGCATCGTATCAAACAGGTCTTCCTATTGGGAATCTCACATCTCAACTCTTTGGAAATGTGTATTTAAACGACTTTGACCACTTTATGAAATCGAAACTAAAATGTAAATATTACGGACGTTATGTTGATGATTTTATTATTCTTCATGAAAAAAAAGAATTTTTAACCGCTCTTCTTCCACAAATAAAAACATTTCTCAAAAAAGATGGAAAACTCACACTCCACCCAAAAAAAATCCACCTCCAGCTTTGTAAAAATGGAATTCCATTTCTCGGTGCCGTTATAAAACCCTATCGCACCTATATTCGGAATCGTACAAAAGGATCTTTTTATAAAAAAATTCAATATTGGAAAAATATACAGCACCAGCATCCTCTTTCTTCAGAAGAACGAATGCGTTGTCTTTCTTGTTTAAATTCTTATTTAGGACTCATGAATCATCTCAATGCATTTCGTCTTCAACAAAAAATAGTAACAGAAGAACTCGCCCCTCATTTTGATGATCTTTATTTACAAAAACAAAATCCAAAATCATGACAACATACGATAATCTTCCCGTATACAAAGCCAGTTATGATTTATTGTTACTTTTATTTCAGTTTTGCAAACATTTTACAAAAGAATACAAATATACTATTGGAAACGATCTCAAAAAAGAAATGACCATACTTGTGAAAAATATTTATTATGCCAATGGTAACCAATCTCAACGAGGAGCCTATATACAAAAAGCACAAGAAAACACGGAAACAATTCGCCTCTATATCCGTTTACTCAAAGACCTTCATCAAGTAAATATTGAAAAATTCACACAGCTCAATGAAAAAATTGAATCGATTTCAAAACAACTTTCTGCTTGGAGAAAATATGAGAGTTCTCATACACGTATAACTCAACCCCGGGGTTGAAACTGTTAAAAATAAATCTATGACAGGAGTTCGCCATTTGTTTTTTTAGATCGAATTTTATTTTTTGTTTGGGAAGGAATCCCTTCTTTATTCTTTCTTTATTTTTGAAAGAATATATTTTTATAAAAGGTCAGAGTTTTTTGATGCTACGGCTTAAAAAAGAGAACCATTATCAGTCCAATAGTCCCCTTGAGTCTTTTTCTTAAGGTATAACTCGGTTTCTTATTTCTTTTCATGAAATGGGTAACAAATACAGTGACTATCAAAGTGTTCCGCTCTTTTAGCGGGCTACCGAAATGTAACAGGAGGCTTCAACAATAGTGGCTCCAATGTAAACGTCTGGTCATCTTCCCAGAATAGCTCAACAAATGCATGGAGACGAAACTTGAATTCGGGCTACTCTACCACCAACCGCAATACAAACAATAAGAACAATGGGTTCTCTCTTCGGTGCCTCAAGAACTGGTACCTCATATCATGGATACGGACTTTCGTGGGAACCCCGAGGTTTTTCAACCCCGGGGTTGGTGTCCACATTTACTAATCTGAGTTCCATCATTGCGAGTCGGATGATCTTACGATGAACGAAGTGAATTGAAAGAGTATGCGAAGAAGTAATCTCCTTCCGATTAAACATCAAGCCAATAAGGAAGCAGATTGCCACGTCGTTCGCCAAAACTCACTCCTCGCAATGACGAGAGTGTTTTTCTTGTTAGCTTTTTCTAGAAGTTCAAGAAGTCATCGGCAGTAGCGACCGTTTCTTTTTCTTCGACTTTATCCGTGATGCTGAAATCAATCAGGAGTGATTCTCCAAACATTTCGATCATCGTATTTTGCACAGAATTCCGGATAACTTCGGAATCGAGTTTCTCTCGATGAAAGGAACTTGTTGTTTCGAACATAACTTTTCCATTCTTCATCGCAGGACGAGTGTTGAGAAAAGACATCTTGGCAAAAGCAGGAATCTTCGCTTGATCAGCGATCTCTGTCATTTTTGAAATAATGGTATCGATTGAAATCTTAAGAGGTTCTCGAACAACGGGTTCTTCTATTTTTTCAGGTTTGTGTTCGACTTTTGGCAGTTCTTCAAAAAGAAATCCATCACTTTTTTCCTTGTCCGGCGAAGCTTCAGCGGAGTCGGGTTTAACTTTTGCAACAGGAGCTGGAGCAACTGGCTTCGTTACAACAGGTAGAGCGGGAATGACTTTCTTTTCGATTGGTTTCGCAGTAGCTATTCCTTGGCAGAGATTTACCACCGCAATCTCAAGGGGAAGCTCCACGATAGGGGATGTCTTGAGCTGTGCGAGAGCAGATTCAATCTGATTAATCGCAGGTAAGAGCTTTGAAATGTACTCACCATCAGTGAGGTTCTGGTGCAGTTTATCTCGGAGAAATCCAAGAAAGTCATGACCAAAGGTTCGGAAGTCTTTTCCGGCAGATGAAATTCCTTTCAAAATCTCAAGACCAGTCTCGGCATCTTTTTCTTCAATAGCAGTCCAGAATTGCTCAAGTGTTTCTGTTGTAGAAATTCCAAGAGAATCTCGAACGGCGTCAGTTGTAATATTGTTTTCGGTCTCTGCTGAAATTTGTTCAAGCAAAGAAATCGCATCTCGCAACCCTCCTTCTGCTTTTCGAGCAATAATTTGGAACGCTTCCTCTTCTACAGAAAATTTTTCTGTCTTTGCAATCAATTCTAATCGTTCAACGAGTTGATCGAGTCCAAATCGATTAAAGATAAAGGTCTGACATCGAGAAATAATTGTCTCTGGCAACTTATGCATCTCTGTTGTCGCGAGCAAGAAATATGCATGCTCAGGTGGTTCTTCAAGTGTTTTGAGAAGTGCATTAAAGGCTTCCTTGGTGAGCATGTGCACCTCATCAATGATGTACACTTTTCGTTTTGCTCGGTTGGGGGCAAAGAGGATCTTCTCTCGCAAATCTCGAATTTCATCAATACCACGATTCGATGCGGCGTCGATTTCAATCACATCCACTAAGTTTCCTTCTGCAATATCAATACACATATCGCATTGTCCACAAGGATTTCCGTCTTTCGAATTTTCACAGGTCAGTCCCTTTGCAAAAATACGAGCCATGGATGTTTTTCCGGTTCCTCGGCTTCCTGAAAAAAGATACGCATGAGAAGGTTTCTCCGTTTTAAGCGCATTTTGAAGGGTTTTGACAACAGAAGCTTGTCCGACGATATCTAAAAATGTTTGTGGTCGATATTTTAAAAAGAGTGCAGACATGCGTTTTTTGTGGGGTCAAGAAACGAGATGAGTGTACTTTTTTGTGTTGGTTTGTAAACAAAAATAGTGAACAGTTAATAGTTTATAGTTAATAGTGGGCAATATTGAATGTTTATAACGTTAAAATATGTGCAATTTTCGAGGCACTGTTTTTTATCTGAGATTCTGCAAGTGATTTTTTCAATGATTCATCATTCATCGTTTCCTCAATAGTAGAGAGAAAGGTCTCTGAAGTGGTATGTTTTTCTTCAAGCACTCGACAGAGGTTTTTTTCTTCAAAATACACCGCATTGAGGAATTGATGGTTCCGTGCGACAGAGGGAAGGGGAATGATAATACTCGGAACCCGAGCCGCAATGATTTCAAAGAGAGAATTTGCCCCCCCTCGTGCAATAACGAGATCAGATTCGTATATTTTTTGAGCTAATTCAGCTGTTGGCAGGAACTCATACTCCGCGAGGTTGTCATGACATAAATCAGTCTTTTTCCCAACCCCGGTGACCAGTGTGATGACATGTTTTTGTAGTAACTTGTCATGACATTTCTTTGTCATGTCATTGAGAAAACCCGCTCCTTGCGATCCCCCGAAGACGAGGATTTTATTTCCTTTGGTAGAAAGACTTCCTGTATTTTGGGGAAATGGGGGAGTGGGAGAATTTTCAATTTTCAATTTTCCCTTCGGTCTTGAGCTCAGGGTCGAAAGACGATTTTCAATTTTCGGAGAATAGAAAAGGGGCATCGGAGTTGTTCCAAAGCTCTGAAAAGTTTGAATGGAAAACTTGCTGGCGAGTTTGGTTAAAATACCTGCCGAAATGTCTGATTCATGGGAGTAAATTTTCCCTTTAAACCCGAATAAAGCTTTTGCCGCAACGAGAAATGGGAATCCTACGAAACCACCTTTGAAAAAGATGACATCGGGGTTGATTTCTTTTAAGAGTTGTAGTGCCATCCAGCATGATTTCATAATTACAAAGGGATCTGTGAGGTTTTTCCATGATAAATACCGTCGAATCTTTCCAGCTTGAAAGAAATGCACGGGGAGATCAGTAAAATTCTCTGCAATGATCTTTTTATCTAAGTCACTGTCAGAAACGATTAATTCAACTTCAGCACCATTTTTCACTAACTCATCTATAAGATTACGGAGCGGAAATATGTGTCCGCCTGTTCCACCACCGATGAGGAGAATCCGTTTTGGAGTTATCGTTGAGGAGTTTACTAAAGAAACTGCAATTATCAATCTTCAATTATGAATCGAAGAAGAATGTTAAATATAAAAGGTAAAATGTAAAAAGAAATCAGAAGTTTCAAATTTTAAAATTAAGACTTAGAATTTATTTTTAAATTTAACATTTAACCTTTTACATTCTCTACGAACTTTTAACTCTTAACTATTCACTACTCACGCATGATAATAGCGCTTTCGCTGTTCTTTTCGGTACTCTGATATTTGAAGTAGAATCCCAAAGGAAATCAATGTCATCAACAGCGACGTTCCTCCGTATGAGATGAGCGGGAGGGTAATCCCTGTATTTGGTAACAAGGCGAGATTCACTCCAATATTGTAAAAAGCCTGTCCAGCAATCGACACAGTGATTCCAATCGCGAGGAGTTTCGCAAACATATCAGGCGTTCGCTGTGCAATACGGAACCCTCGATAGGCAATAAACAGATAAATTCCCACCAATACAAGAATACGGAAGAATCCCATTTCCTCTGATATTGCAGCAAATATGGTATCTGATTGTACCTCGGGGAGATAATCGAATTTCTGAATAGAGTTCTGGAATCCTCGTCCAAAAGCACCTCCTGATCCAATCGCGATTAGGGCTTGTTTTACCTGGAATCCAGTGTTCAATGGATCGAGGTCGGGATTGAGATACACCTTCACTCGATGCAGGATGTAGGGCGTTGTCATTGTTACAATTGTTGCTCCCAGAGCACAGACCCCAATTCCTCCGAAGAAGTGTTTCAAATTGGCTCCAGAAATGTAGTAAATCGCAGCTGCTGTAATACTCAACACCAAGAGGGACCCGAAGTCAGATTGAATTACCAAGAGTAACGCAGGTACTCCGAGTACCACAGTAAAGGGCACAAACCCTCCACGAAGACTCCCGGGATCAATTCTCCCACTGGAGAAAAGTGCAGAGAGAAAAATAATCACACTGAGTTTCACAATTTCTACAGGTTGAAAGGAGATCTGTCCGAGTTTCAGCCATAGTCGTGCTGTGGTTCCGTAATTTTCTCCCATTGTAATACTCATAATGAGCAGAATAATTCCGAGGAGGAATATGAGTCCCGATAATTTTTTGAGTCTCTCATAGGGAAACTTAAATCCTAAGATGAAGAGGGGAATTCCCATGAGGAGATATCGGAAGTGTCGCCAAAAGTAGAAGTCGTTTTGCCCAGTGACGTCGAAACTCGCTGAAATAGAGATAGAACTCATCATCACGAGTCCAAAAATTGTCAGTCCTATTACCGCGAAAAATAATCCCTTATCCACAGTTGTCATCGAGAAGAATGGTACTCGAAAATTATCTTTAGGAAAGGTTGACAAAATACGAGAAACGGGTATACAGAAATTGTAATAATAAAAATCCCCGCCCTAACGGGACGGGGTATTTCAGCTGAATTCAAGCAAAGC